>NZ_QSDP01000107.1:0-22254 GCF_003463685.1 Parabacteroides sp. AM58-2XD | reverse complement strand
ATAATAAGACGAAGGGGAGCATTAACCTTAAAAGACTTAAAGCTGGATGGGATGAGAACTTTTTGGAGACACTTTTACAAGAGAATAATTTTTAATGCGTCTGCCCTGATGAAAGTGGGGATAGCAACATCTCCGTAGAAGATTTCGCTGTTGCCATGATTGATGAACTGGAACAGGAAAAACATCATCAGGAGCGATTTACACTCGGGTACTAAGTGTCTTTGACAAAAACAGTTGCAGGTATTCGAATAGTTGTTGCTTTACACTTATTATGCTTATCTTTGTCAGGAAGTAGAGATAAAGATAGATGTAAAAAGAGATAATTATGGCAAAGATTAAAAACATTGTATTTGATTTAGGAGGAGTTTTTATAGACCTGGACCATGATCAGGCAGTTCGTCGCTTTAAAGAGATCGGAGTGGAGGATGCGGAACAGTTGCTGGATCCTTATGAGCAGAAAGGGATCTTTCTGGAAGTGGAAAACGGTACGATCAGTGCTGACGAGTTTTGCCAAAAGCTTCGGGAGCATACGGGGAAAGACCTGACGTATGAAGATATAAAATCCGGTTGGCTGGGATTTATCGTCGATACGCCTCAATATAAGCTCGATTATGTGTTGAAACTTCGCGAGCGCTACAATGTTTATCTGTTGAGCAATACCAATCCCATCATCCAGGAAGGGTGGGCAAGGACAAACGAGTTTACTCCGGCAGGTCGTCCGATCGGTGCCTATTTTGATAAAATGTACACCTCGTATGAAGTTGGCGTAACTAAGCCCGACCGGCGGATCTTTGACTATATGATCAAAGACAGCGGACTGATTCCGGCAGAGACGCTCTTTGTGGATGATGGTAAAAGCAATATTGAAGTAGGACGCACACTGGGCTTCATCACCTACCAACCCCAAAACGGGGAAGATTGGCGTGAAGCTATCGATGCACTGTTGAAATAAATCGGTTGGGGGTATTCAACGGAACCACTTTCCCATAACACTGTAAAGCCTGTCTATTTCTATGGGTTTGGCGATATGTTCGTTCATCCCGGCTTCCAGGCTTAGCCGTACGTCTTCGGCAAAAGCATTGGCCGACATGGCTACGATCGGTAAGTCCTTGATGTCTTGCCGGTCGAGAAGACGGATTTGCCGAGTGGCTTCAAGACCGTCCATGACAGGCATTTGTATATCCATGATTATGAAATCGTAATATCCTTCGGGGGAAGCGGAAACCTTGTTGACTGCTTCCAGTCCGTCGCTGGCTGTTTCAATTTCAGCACCGGTTTCCTGTAGCAACTCATAAGCGATCTCACGGTTCAGGTCGTTGTCTTCCACAACGAGTATCCGTTTGTCCGGAAAAGAGGAGACGATAGATGGTACGACAGTTGCCTGTTCTTCCTCTTTTTTGTTTGTGGCAAACTTTTTCATCAGGTGAAACAGTTTGGACTTCATGATAGGCTTACAGATGAAACCGTTGACTCCTGCTTTCAGGGCTTCGATTTCGTAGCCGGAATAGTCGTAAGCCGAAATGATGATAATAGGAATATCCGGTCCTACGCATTCCCGTATTTTGTAGGTTGTTTCAATGCCATTCATATTGGGCATCATCAAGTCTATGATGATTGCAAAATAATTGTTTCCTTCGTTTACTTTCTGTACCGCATCCTGACCGGAAAGAACCCATTCCGGTTTCATTCCTAATTCTTGCAGGTTTTCATAGGCTATTTCGCAGGATACATCATCATCATCCACAACTAATACCGGCAGGTCTATTAATAGATTGTTGTCGTATTCATCCATGCCTCCCAGTTTGACATGGAATCTCATGGTGAATTTGGAACCTTTTCCATATTCGCTTTCTACCAGGATATCCCCGTTCATCATCTGAGCGATATGACGACTGATTGCCATACCGAGTCCGGTCCCCTGGATATTGCGGATGGCTTTATCGTCCGACCGTTCGAACGGCTCGAATACTTTGCTTAAGAATTCAGGTTTCATTCCTATGCCATTGTCCGTGACGGCTATTTCAAATTGCCCATAACCGTTATAAACGGAAGGTTTCTCCTCGACTGAAATTTGTATTAGTCCTTTGTCCGGGGTATATTTGATTGCATTTGTCAGCATATTCAACAGTGCCTGTTGTATGCGTTGTACGTCACCGATCAGGCATTCGTGCTTTACTTTGCTGTGTATTACTAACTTTTGCTTTTTTGCTTCAAAGGCCGACTGCACCATGATGAATAAACTTTCCAGCAGTTCGTCGAGTTTGAATGTCTCTTCCGTCAGCATGATCTTACCGCTTTCGAGCTTCGACATATCTAATACTTCGTTTATCAGGTTGAGCAGGAGTTTGGAAGATATGGTTATCTTCTTCAGGCAGTCGGCTATGCGGTTCTGGTCGTTCATATGAAGGCCGGCTATTGCCGTCATACCCACGATTGCATTTATGGGAGTACGTACGTCATGGCTCATTCGTGACAGGAAGTCTGACTTGGCACGGTTGGCGGCTGTTGCGCTCTGTAGGGCTTCCTGCAACAATAGTTTCTGTTTTCTTTCTTCCTTGATTTCCGTTATGTCGGTCCTGGTCATCAGCCAGATGTTTTGTTCCCTGTCGAAGTAGCTGAACCGTATTTTCTTTTC
Source organism: Parabacteroides sp. AM58-2XD (assembly GCF_003463685.1). Taxonomy (NCBI): domain Bacteria; kingdom Pseudomonadati; phylum Bacteroidota; class Bacteroidia; order Bacteroidales; family Tannerellaceae; genus Parabacteroides; species Parabacteroides sp. AM58-2XD. The sequence goes on along the minus strand of NZ_QSDP01000107.1, from coordinate 19,619 downwards.
ACGGTTTTCACCGTTTTCTATCATGGTACCGTATAAAATATACTCTCCATGTTGTCGCAGTATCGGATCGACGTGGGCGATACTCATCTTCTCGGTCATTGTGTCGCAAAACTCCGGCTCCATATATTGTCGGTTGTACTCTGCAACTACCGCTTCATAGTTGCTGCTGGCTACCGGGGGAGGTGTTTCGCTTTCCGTACCGGAAGTGTACATGACATAACTGTTTTTAGAGGCTTCGATATAAATCACATAGTCGTATTCAGCTTTTACGGCTGTTTCAATGATTTGTGATTTCCTGAAATCATTAACATTGTGGCTGGAGAAGACAACCCTGTCGGGTATGCCTTCTTTGTTAGTCAAGATATCTATAAAGGCTTCGTGCCATTCAAAACCGAAATGGTCGTTACAGAAACGCATGTCGAGTTTTTTGTGGAAACATCCTTCGGCTATCATTTTACGGAAGGCTTCAAGCGAAACCGTTTCGTCCCATAGAGTATGGTCAGGCGGATAGACATCATTCTTTATCGTGTTATTGAGAATGACGTAATCATGTTTCGTATTTTCCAACTCCGGAATCATGGAGTCTTTTTGTATTTCGACACTTCCATCTTCCAGATAGATAGTCCAGATAGTATCCATGAGATATTGGTAGTTAGCCAATGATTCATTTGATTTAAGCCTCTTATTCATGCAGTTTGTTTATTATCTTGCTTTGTGTTCGGTAATCAGGTCGCAGATTAGTTTGTACTGTACTTTCAGCTGATCAAACAGGTCTTGCATACCTTCAGTATCTCCGGTTCTGAGTTTTTCTGTCATCGGGATCAATATGTCCGATATATTTGTCAGGTCAAGCGTAGCCACCAGTCCTTTTAATGTATGGGCATATCTGAAAGCCAGGGAAATGTTATTCTCATTGAGGCTTCTTTCCATCAGGATGAAGTTTTCATCCATAGGGAATTTGGAAAGTATTCTTTCATAAAACTGTTCATTATCCATGAAACGGTTTAATGCACTGTCCAGGTTAACTCCGTACGCTTGTAACTTCTCTTTATATTCGCTTGTCATGTTTTTTATCACCATTTATATAACAAATCATCTGTCTGTTACGAAAGGAATCCCCAAAAGTAGATAAAAAATATGTATGGAGATGGAAAAAGCGTTATAATTCAATAGGAATGTATGTTTTTTTCTGCTAATTGACGAATCCAGTCCTCCGATGAGTCTGTTTTGATGTCTGATGTTGGTTTTGAAGCTCAGTCAACGTTTCATTGATAAGTTCCGGTTACATGCAGGGGGGCAAGAAAAATGCCGGAAGAAATCTCTGGAGAATCTTCCGGCATGCTTATTTAAAAAGACTTTTCTTTTATTGGATACCGCGTTCGCGTAGTTTTTCCTGCCATTTCCAGGCAGAAGCCAATGTATCGGACAACGTTTCTTTAGCAGTCCAGCCCAATACTTTGTTGGCACGTTCCGGGTTAGCCCAAACTTTTTCGATATCACCTTCGCGGCGGCCTACGATTTTGTGAGGAACTTTTACACCGGTAGCTTTTTCGAATGTATTGATCAGTTCCAACACTGTTACACCATTACCGGTTCCCAGGTTGAAATATTCAACATTCTCTTCTGTTTTACCACCCAGCATACGGTCCATAGCGATTACGTGTGCTTTTGCCAGGTCGACTACATTGATATAGTCGCGGATACAAGAGCCGTCAGGTGTATCATAGTCGTCACCGAATACGCTCAGTTCCTTGCGGATACCGATTGCAGTCTGTGTCAGATACGGGATCAGGTTCTGGGGAACGCCGTTAGGCAATTCGCCGATTTCTGCACTCGGGTGAGCACCGATCGGGTTGAAGTAACGCAGGATAATGCTCTTGAACGGAGCGTTTGCGTGAATAGTATCGCGGATGATCTCTTCGTTGATCTGTTTGGTGTTGCCATAAGGAGATGTTGCCGGTTTGATCGGGGCATCTTCTGTTACAGGCAGGTTTTCGGGATCAGGCTGTCCGTAAACGGTACAGGAAGAAGAGAATACGATTCCTTCGATATTAAATTCCGGCATCAATTCCAGCAGGTTTACCAGCGTAACAACATTGTTACGGTAGTACTTCAGTGGCTGCTGAACCGATTCGCCAACAGCTTTGCTTGCTGCGAAAAGGATGATACCATTGATACCCGGATGAGCCTTCAGTGCTTCGCGGGTTCCTTCTTTATCTTTTAAATCCAGTTTGATGAATTCAGGACGGATACCTGTGATCTTTTCAATGCCATCCAACACTTCAATATTGGAGTTTGACAGGTCGTCGATGATAACTACATCATAACCTGCATTCTGCAACTCAACTGTAGTGTGTGAGCCAATATATCCGGTTCCACCTGCTACTAAGATTTTCTTTTTCATGCTAGTCTCTATTTAGATTAATTATACGATTCCGGAGAATCCCATAAACGCCATTGCCAGCAAACCGGCTGTTATCAGCGCAATAGGGGTACCTTTCATACCTTCGGGAACACGTGTCAAAGCCAACTGTTCTCTTATCCCTGCAAAGATAACTAAAGCTAGCGCAAATCCAATAGCTGTTGATATTGCATATACAACAGATTCCAATAAATTATATTCTTTTTGTATTACGAGGATGGCGACACCCAGGATACAGCAGTTGGTGGTAATCAACGGAAGGAACACGCCAAGTGCCTGGTAAAGAGCCGGAGAAACCTTTTTCAGTATGATCTCGACCATCTGAACCAGTGCGGCGATGATCAGGATAAAGCTGATGGTCTGCATAAAGCCCAATCCGAACTTATCCAGGATATATTTCTGCACCAGGAAAGTAACGATGGTTGCGATCGTCAACACGAATGTTACTGCTGCACCCATACCGGCTGCCGTTTCCACCTTCTTCGATACGCCCAGGAACGGACAGATACCCAGGAACTGCGCCAACACTACGTTGTTGACGAATACGGCTGCGATAAATATTAGTATATATTCCATATCTTTCGTTTTTTAATATCAGGCTTTACGCAATTTATTAACAATAGCAATCAGGTAACCCAGCGCGATGAAGGCACCCGGAGCCAATACAAAGATCAGCGAACCATATTGTTCGGGCATCAGTGTCAGGCCGAACAGTTTACCTGTTCCCAACAGTTCACGGGTTGCTCCCAGCAAGGTAAGTGCCAGCGTAAAGCCGAGTCCCATACCTAATCCGTCGAATGCGGAAGGGATCACTCCGTTTTTAGCGGCAAATGCTTCCGCACGTCCCAACACGATACAGTTTACAACGATCAACGGGATGAACAATCCCAGGCTGGCGTAAAGAGCCGGAACGAATGCTTCCATACACATCTGCACGACGGTTACGAATGTAGCGATTACGACAATAAAGGCAGGAATACGTACCATGTCGGGGATCAGGTTCTTCAAGGCTGAAATAACCATATTGGAACAGATCAGAACGAACATGGTGGCCAGTCCCATACTCATACCGTTCAGTGCTGAAGAAGTTGTTCCCAGAGTTGGACACATACCCAGCAACAAGACAAATGTCGGGTTCTCTTTGATGATACCGTTCATCAATACTTTCATATTACTCATTGTCGTTTCCTCCCTCGTTAGTGTTAGCGGTTGTTGCACCGGTTACTCCGTCAGTTCCGGCGAATGCGCTGTAAGCACGGTTCACCGCATCCAGAAATGCACGGCTGGTGATGGTTGCTGCTGTGATAGCATCCACGTCGCCACCGTCTTTAGTTACTTTTAATGGTCCGGCGGAGAGGCTGCGGCCCAGCACGCTTTGTTTATTCTTGTCCGTACTGAACCATTCCTGCATCTTAGCTCCCAAGCCGGGAGTTTCCGCATGTTGTAATACGGAATAATTCAATAACTTGCCTTCCTTATCGAATCCGACGATTACTTTGATCTCGCCGCTGAATCCTTTCTTTGTATTACTTTCGACAGCTGCACCTACGAACTCTCCGCCTTTGGAAGCCGGATAGATTTTCAGGGAATCGCCGTCGGCCGTAACTGCCATATAAGCATCCTCCGATGGTTTGTTATCGAATTCAGGAGTTACAGCTTTGATAGCAGCTTCCAGCGCTGCAGCTTTAGAGGCTGCTATCGGGCCGGTGGTGTACATATTTACTCCGGCTAATATCGCTCCCGCAACCAAACAGATGATGGTAAGCGACAAGAGCATATTGGGTAATGTTGATTTTAGTTTTGCCATGCTTATTTCCCTCCAAAATGTTTAGGTTTGATATAACTGTTGATCAGCGGGGTAAATGCATTCATAATAAGAATAGCAAACGACATACCTTCCGGATAAGAACCAAACAGACGGATAACGGTGGTCAGAATACCGATACCGACACCGTAAACCAGCATACCGTTCTTACTCATGGGCGAAGTCACATAGTCGGTTGCCATAAAGATGGCTCCCAGCATCAGACCTCCCGACAGCAGGTGAACGAACGGACTTGCGTATTGTACCGGATTAACCAGGTGCATAATACCAGTGAATACAAATACGGTCAGCAGGATAGAAACCGGAATCTGCCAGGTAATAATCTTTTTCCATAACATAAAGACAAGTCCCAGCAACAATGCCAGTGCACTTACTTCACCGAGGCTACCGCCCATTTTACCTAACAACATATCTACCAGGGTAGGCAACTTGTCGAGTGCCCCTTCGTTCATCAGTGATAAAACAGTTGCACCGGTGGTTGCGTCGGTGTAGGCTGTCAGCTGTCCGACTTCCGGCCACGTCGTCATCTGTGCCGGGAAAGAGATCAGCAGGAATACACGTCCGACCAATGCCGGGTTAAAGATATTGTTACCCAGTCCGCCGAACGACATCTTACCGATACCGATAGCCGCCAGTGCACCGATCAGGATGATCCATACAGGCAGGTTCGACGGCAGGTTGAATGCCAGCAGCACACCGGTCAGGATAGCCGAACCGTCACATACGGTCGGTTCCTTTTTCATCAGGAACTTCTGGATCAGATATTCAAAGAGGACACAGGCTACGACCGATGTTGCAGTAACGATCAGCGCACCCAGTCCGAAGTAGTAGAGGGATACCAGGAAAGCCGGAACAAGGGCAATCAGTACACCATACATATTTTTGCTTATGCTATCGCCGCCGTGGATATGGGGCGAAGGAGATACTATTAAATTATTTTCCATATTGCTCTGTTTTTATGACTTTCGTGCCCGTATGATACCCATTACCTTTCCTTTACCCGAACGGATATAATCCAGCAACGGACGGTTGGCCGGGCAGGTATAACTACAAGAACCGCACTCGATACAGTCGGTGATATAATTCTTCTCGGCCAAATCCCATTCTGCAAATTCTGTTGCATTCATCAGCAGGGTAGGGTTGAGGCCCATCGGACAAACGCTGACACATTTGGCACAGCGGATACAGTCGCGCATCGGTTTGCGGACAGACTCTTCTTTCGTCAAGAGCAATACGCCTGAACTACCTTTCGTTACCGGTACTTCCGGAGCAATCAGGCTTTTCCCATCATCGGGCCGCCACCGATTATCTTTCCTGTATTTTCAGGAACGCCACCGGCTGCTTCAATCAGTGCACTGATTGGTGTACCCATACGGACCAGGAAGTTGGAAGGATTGGCTACCGCTTTACCTGTCACGGTAACGACGCGTTCAAACAAAGGTTTGTTTTTCATTACCGCTTCGTACACTGCAAAAGCCGTTCCTACATTTTGTACTACAGCTCCGGCGGAAATAGGCAGTGCACCGCTCTTCACCTGACGGCGAATCACAGCGTCGATTAATTGCTTTTCACCTCCTTGCGGATATTGTACTTTCAGCGGCATAATCTCGATACCTTTATAGGCTGTAGCTAGTTTACTCAGATGAGCGATGGCATCGGGCTTGTTGTTTTCGATACCGATCACAGCTTTTGTTACATTTACAGCTTTCATCAACAGCGTAACGCCGACCAGGATCTGCTCTGCCTTCTCCATCATCAACGAATGGTCGGAAGTCAGATACGGCTCACATTCTACAGCGTTGATAATGATGATCTCGGCTTTGCTTCCGGGAGGCGGCATCAGTTTGACCTGTGTGGGGAATGTCGCACCACCCAGACCGACGATACCGGCTGCGGCGATCTTGTCTACGATTTCTTTGGAAGGAAGCGGACACTCTTTCACGAGCGTTTCGCTGCGGTCGATCGACTCTTCCCATTCGTCACCTTCCACATCAATATAGATAGCGGGACGTTTGTATCCGCTTGCGTCGAGAGCGTTATCTATCTTGTTTACTTTACCGGATACCGACGAGTGGATATTCGCCGATACAAAACCTCCGGCTTTGGCGAGAAGTGTACCTACTTTAACTGTATCACCCTTCTTTACCACAGCCTGGGCAGGAGCCCCGATATGCTGGCTCAGCGGTATAATAACCTGCTTGGGTATAGCCAGTCCGGTGATTTTCTTCCCGGCAGACAATTTATTTTCGGGTGGATGTATACCTCCGATTCGAAATGTCCTTAGCATACTATTAGATTTTTATTTTTGAGTTGTTTCTTCTTTTGTTCTTGTTTCAGGCGCTGTCGCCGGTGCAGCTTCGACTTTTGTCGTTGCTTCGGCTTTAGGGGCCGGTGTAGCTTTTGGCGTTACTGGCTTTACTTTGTCGGCGTCCACAGCAGGGGCGGCTTCTTTACGGGGCGGGAAGTTCAATTCGTGAATTGCTCCGGTCGGACATACAGCTACGCATTTACGGCACAGGCGGCATTTGCGGTAGTCGATATAAGCCACGTTGTTTTCGAGCGTGATTGCTTCGAACGGACATTCTTTCACACATTTACCACAACCGATACAAGCGTTCGCACATGCTTTACGGGCAGCAGCTCCTTTGTCTTTGTTTACACAGCTGACGAAGATACGGCGTGATTTCGGTCCCTTTTTGCGCAGTTCGATAATGTTTTTCGGACAAGCTTTGACGCAGGCTCCGCATGAAGTACATTTGTCCTCGTCCACTTCCGGCAGTCCGGTCGTTAGATTGATGTGGATGGCGTCGAAGGTACAGGCACTTTCGCAGTCGCCGTAACCCAAGCAACCGAACGTACAGTTCGTTTCGCCTCCGTACAAAGAGGATGCTATGGCACAGCTTTTTACGCCATCATACTGGTTGGTGCGCGGACGGGCCTGGCAGGTTCCGTTGCAACGGACAACTGCTACCATTGGTTCGGCAGTAGCAGCTTCCATACCGAGGATGGATGCGACCTTACCCATTGTTTCGGCGCCACCGACCGGACAAAGCAGTCCTTCCAGTGAATCGGCCTTTACACAGGCTGCCGCAAAACCGCCGCAACCGGGATAACCGCAACCTCCGCAGTTGGCTCCGGGCAATGCCTCCTGGACCTCTGCGATACGAGGATCTTCGTATACTTCAAACTTCTTGGAGGCAGCGTAGAGGAATACTGCGCCGATGGCTCCAATGGCTCCTAATGAAATAACGGCAATTAAAATCATGATATTTGATCAATTAAGTTTTTTCAAGGTAAATATAAATTTTCTTTTCAGTTTCTCGCGTAAAAAGTATAATATACTGTAGTAGGGAACTAGTAGTAATAGACCGGTTAACCCGCTGGTTGTTTCGTCCCATTGCAAACAGCTTCCTGCTACAATCGCCGCAACTACAACAATCAGAGGAAGCACAAAAGCCAGAAAAACCGCTTGCAGGCCGAGCGAACTCTGGCCGCATAGGGTTACTTTTTCGTTCACATGGAATCTACCGGGGTTATTGTCGTTCACTTCAATGATCTTTTCCTTCTTTTCAGATGCGCTGCACATGCTTTGTGCGTGGCAACCGGAGCAGGCCGATTGTTGAATGATCCTGACAAAGACCGCATTGCCATCGATCTTCTCTATTATTCCGTTGTGACTGATACTTTCACTCATGTTTGTAATCTCGACATTGCAAAATCAGGGGCAAAAGTAAGGATTATTTGGATATTATGTCACGATTAACAAAGTTTATTACAGAAATAATCGTGTTCAGCTTACCATTTGTAATTAAAGCCAAAGCTCAACAACTCGTTAATCTGTAAGTAGCTGTCGAAGTCTTCATGCTTGGAGATACCATCATCATAACGTAAGTTCAGCGAGATGATAGTCGAGAAGAATCGACTTATTGCCATATTCAGACGGTTTTCGAACTCTCCTTGGATACGTTTATAATCTGTCATGTAATAGATACGCGAATACCAGATGATATTCCTGCTGAACTGGAATGTCATAGTTGCGTTGACGGTAGAACCGAACAGGCTTTGTTTGTAAGGAAACTCTTCTTCTCCGTCTCTCTTCTGGAAATGCCGGCCCAGGTCGATGTCTTTATCTAATGTACGAACGTACGTATAAGATAACGGTGCAAGGTTGGCACTTAACGTTACTTTTTTGTGTTTGGACGACGCGAACGTTTTATCCAGGTCGTATTTCATACCAAGACCGAAGTTAATACTGAAAGGGGAGAGCAGTCCGGCCAGTTTAACGTTCTGGTTTTCGGCATAACTGCTGAAAAGCTGGGTTTTGAAGTCCAGATCCAGTGTGTAGTACCATTTGTTGAATGCCTTATAACCAAAGTTGCTGTAGATACGGAACACGTCATCTCCGACTTTGTAATCGCGCAAAGTATCTTTGGGAGCGGTATACAGGTTGTTCTTTATTTCCAGTGAATTGTCGAACTTTATCTTATCCTTATTATAATTATATGTAAACAGTTCGCGGTTGGTCAGGTTCAGCGTACTTACACCCCCTTTATGCCAGTTTGGAGAGATGTAATTCTGAGCAAACTGTAAAGAACTTTCGAAATGTGACGTCCAGTAACGTCTTTCGGGAATGAATTTTACCGGTGCATCCACGTCACTGAAGTCTGCTTCGCTTTCTACCTTGATCAGGTCCGGTTGATAAGTCGGCTTTCTGATCACTTTGGCAACTACTTTGTCCTGAGGTAGATCCCTCATTGAATAACGGAAATATTCAGGATGATTAGCTTCTATATTTCTTTGTGCTTTCTCGCGGAACTGCTGTCTGAACACCTCTTCTTTAAATATGGTGTCCTGAATAAAAGGTTGCGGGATATCGATTTTATTTTTCCATGCATCTTCATCGTAGAAGGAAAGATCTTTCGGAAGGAGTTTCCCTTTGAATATGAGCGGTAAAAACAATGGGTCTGCTATAACTGTATCCTGGAATGTCATATTCGCGTCGAATATAGTGGAAGCATCGCGCACCAGACGTGCCCAGTACATGGCTTCGTCCGACAATTCCACTTCGTCTTTTTTCAGGAAGCGAAGCAGATTTTCATTCGGTGTGACCGGTGCAGAATATGACTGGTTTTGTTTCTCGAATTGTGCCCGCAGGCTTATGATATTATCCAGGTCCGGATCTTCGATTTCAATCATAGGGATAGTATCAGCCGCATTGCTCTGTACTGTATCTTTAAGATTGGTTCCGGTAATAGTTGTCACTTCCTGTGCATTTGCCAGGTTTGCCAATAATGAAAGTATAGAAAATAGAATGAAGTATCTCTTGATAACCATAATTCCTTTTTATTTACAATCTATAAGTATCTACGGTGCGAAATTAGATAAAAAGTATGAAATCTACTAATCTTTCACATCATATAACAATCTGAACTAATAGGGAAACCGGAACGCGGATGAATGTGTTTTGAAAAAATATCCGAGACACTTGCTGTCTGAATGAAAATGACTAACTTTGCAGTTTTGAAATGCGAGTGAGCAATTAAAGACAATTAAAATATTACTATCGTGGCAGATACAAAGTACATCTTCGTTACGGGCGGCGTAGTCTCTTCTTTAGGAAAGGGAATTATTGCTGCATCATTGGGTAAACTCCTTCAGGCGAGAGGCTACAAGGTTACTATCCAAAAGTTTGACCCCTACATTAATATCGATCCGGGTACATTGAACCCTTATGAGCACGGTGAATGTTATGTAACCGTAGACGGACATGAAGCGGACCTGGACCTGGGACATTATGAACGTTTCCTGAATGTTCCGACTACACGCTCGAACAATATTACGACAGGTCGTATTTATCAGAGTGTGATAAATAAGGAACGCAAGGGCGATTATCTGGGCAAGACTGTGCAGGTTGTTCCTCATATCACCGACGAGATCAAGAGAAATGTGAAGCTGCTGGGATCGAAGTACAAGTTTGACTTTGTGATCACGGAAATCGGTGGAACAGTAGGCGATATCGAATCGCTGCCTTTCATCGAAAGCGTTCGCCAGCTGAAATGGGAATTAGGTAAGAATTGTATATGTGTACATCTTACTTATGTACCTTATATCGCAGCTGCGAAAGAATTTAAAACGAAACCTACACAGCATTCTGTAAAACAGTTGCAGGAACTGGGTATCCAGCCGGATGTACTGGTCTTGAGAACCGAACATTTGCTGAGTAATGATATTACCCGCAAGGTTGCTTTGTTCTGTAACGTAGACGCCGACGCTGTAGTGCAGTCGGTCGACGTTCCTACTATTTACGAAGTTCCGTTGGTATTGCAGCGTCAGAACATGGATGTAACTATCCTGAAAAAGATGGGATTGGAAGTAGGACCGACTCCGGAAATGAAACCTTGGAAAGAGTTCCTGAAGAAAAAGACAGATGCTACCGAAACAGTTAAGATCGGTCTGGTTGGTAAATATGTGGAATTACAGGATGCTTATAAGTCAATCGACGAATCATTGTTGCAAGCAGCTATCTACAACGACCGCAAACTGGATCTTCATTTGTTCCATTCGGAAAAACTGACTGAAGCCAATGCGGCTGAACAGTTGAAGGACATGGATGGTATCCTGATTGCTCCGGGATTCGGACAGCGCGGTATCGAAGGAAAGTTCGCAGCCTTGAAATATGCCCGCGAAAACGATGTGCCTTGCCTTGGTATCTGTCTGGGTATGCAATGTATGGTGATTGAATTTGCCCGCGACGTTTTGGGTATGACGGATGCCAATTCGACCGAGATGGAGCCGAATACGCCGTTTAAGGTGATCGACTTGATGGAAGAACAGAAGAACATTACCAATATGGGAGGTTCTATGCGTCTGGGAGCTTACGACTGTATCTTGAAGAAAGGTTCCAAAGCCTATGAGGCTTATGGAAAAGAACATATCCAGGAACGTCACCGCCACCGTTTCGAATTCAACAGCCAGTATCGCGAACAGTTTGAAGAAGCCGGCATGAAATGTGCAGGCGAGAACCCGGAAACCGGTCTGGTGGAAGTGGTAGAAATTCCTGCGTTGAAATGGTTCGTTGGTGTTCAGTTCCATCCGGAATACAACAGTACGGTAGTTAATCCGAACCCACTTTTCGTGAGCTTTGTGAAAGCCGCTATTGATAATAAATAACAACGTTATAGATGGATAAAAACACATTAATTGGTTTTCTGCTTATTGGTATTGTTTTATTTGCATTCAGCTGGTTTAACAAACCGACGCCTGAGCAGTTGGAAGCCCAGCGCCGTTATCAGGACTCGATCGCTCAGATCGAACTGACTAAACAGGCGGAGTTGCAACGCGAAGACAGCAAAAGCACTGCCGATAATTCTTTTGATAGCTTGCCGGATTCTGCGAGAGATGCCCGGCTGAAGAGCAGTTTCGGTGTATTCGCTGAAGCAATGACAGGAACAGACGATGTAACTGTATTGGCGAATGACCTGATCGAACTGCATATCAGTAATAAAGGAGGACGTATTTCATATGCCCGCCTGAAGGATTATACAACCTATGATGATAAGCCGGTCATCTTGTTTGAAGGAAAAGAGGCTTCGCTTGACTTTACCCTGGTAACAGCAACCAACCGCGTATTGAACACGGCCGACCTGTATTTCACTCCGGTGAAAACACAGGACCCGAACCAGTTGGTGATGCGGTTAAATACAGGTGAAGGCAGTTCGCTGGACTTTATCTATACAGTCAAGCCGGACGATTATATGGTTCAGTTCGATATAAAGGGAACGGGTCTGAACGGTGTCCTGGCTCCGAGTACGACTGCTTTGGATATGGTATGGCGTCAGAAAATCCGCCAGCAGGAACAGGGTATCAAATATGAAAACAGATATACTGCTTTATATTATAAGTTCCTGTCCGATGATGTGGAGCAATTGAGCGAAAGCAAGAGTGAAGACAAGAAGGTGTCGGGCCGTCTGAAATGGATTGCTTATAAAGATAAATTCTTCTCGACGGTGATGATTGCCGATGAAGGTTTTGAAAGCGCCACTTTCGATTCAAAGATGGTTGAGGCAGACGGTATCGTTAAAGAGTTTAAGACTACAACAGCCGTTCCTTTCGACCTGAGAGGCAATGAGGCAACGACTTTCCGTTATTTCTTCGGGCCGAACAGCTATCCGTTGCTAAAATCGTATGACAAAGGGATTGCTTCGGACCAGCAGTTGGATCTGGAACGCTTGGTTCCGTTGGGTGCCAGTGTCTTCCGTTGGGTGAACCAGTATTTCGTCATTCCGATGTTTGACTTCCTGGGTAAATATATCAAGAGTTACGGTCTGATCATCCTGTTGATGACGATTATCGTGAAATTGATTTTATTCCCGTTGACATATAAATCATATATGTCGTCTGCGAAGATGCGTGTGCTTCGTCCGCAGGTGGAAGAGCTTAATGCCAAGTATCCGGGACAGGAGAAAGCGGTGGAACGCCAGCGTGCAACTATGGAACTGTATAGCCGAGCTGGGGCAAGCCCGATGGCGGGTTGTATCCCGATGCTGTTGCAGATGCCGATTTTGATCGCCCTGTTCATGTTCTTCCCGTCGGCAATCGAACTGCGTCACCAGAGTTTCCTTTGGGCGCACGACTTATCAACATACGATGCTATTTTCAGTTGGAACAAATATATTCCTATTATTACTCCGTATTTTGGTAACCACATCAGTTTGTTCTGTCTGCTGATGACAATCACCAACGTTATCTATACCAAGTATAATATGGAAATGACCAATACCGGACAGCAACAGATGCCGGGTATGAAGGCGATGATGTATATGATGCCGCTGATGTTCCTGGTATTCTTTAACCAGTATGCGTCGGGTCTGACTTACTATTACTTCATTTCTACGCTGATCACGATTGTTCAGACATTGGTGTTCCGTTATACGATTAATGAAGATAAGCTGCTGGCCAAGCTGGAAGCCAACAAGAAGAAGCCTCAGAAGAAATCAGGTTTCATGAAACGTCTGGAAGAAGCGCAGCGTATGCAGCAGGACCAGTTGAAGAAACAACAGGATCAGAAAAAGAAAAGATAACAGCTTTTTCTGCAAGATAAATAAAAGAGAGGCGTGCCGGTCTGGAAAAGACTTAGGTACGCCTCTCTTTGTGTCCGGATTATGCAATAAGTTGTATATTTTGTACAATCGCTTGAATTTGAAGAAATGTGTCGTGCATTGTATTAAAATGTTTATATATTTGCACTATTATATATGAGTCAACTATTGATGATTATGCTTACGTTGACGACTTATCCTGTCGGAATAGCAAGTGCCGACTTTACGTTTTGAGTTTAATAGGTCTAAAAATAGTTCACTGATGGATAAGAAAGAAAAGCTTTTGCAAAAGAGGGTAGCTGGACTCTTTGCATTGCTATGTGTTATCTTTTTCCAGTTTTTTGATTCGGATCATTTGTTCCTGAAGGAAGAGGTGGTAAGTGTTGCGAGTTTGCCGGAAGTGTTGGTCGGCTATTGGGGGAAACCTGCATGGCTGGCTTGTTCAATGGCGAAAGTACTTACGTCTTTGTTTGTTCCTGTCGGTGGCGGGGCTGTTTTGATTACAGCCGTGTTGATGCTGGAATGGTGGGCTTCTTTATTTATTCTGCGGAAATTCAATGTAGGGAATATGGCTCCTTTGTATGCTCTGTTTCCGGTGGTTATGGAGTGGGGAACCTATTGTAGTCCTTATTATCATTTGAATTCTATTCTTTCTTTAGTTATTGTTTTGTATATATTTTGTGGTTATATACAGATAAAGGTAAAATGGCTCTCCTGGGTGACAGGGTTTGTTTTGTTGTTTGCGGTTTATTGTATGGTGGGGAGCCGGTTGTTTATTTTTGTAATCCTTGTGCTGTTGTACGAAGCGGAAATAGGAGAGAAGCATTGGGTGTACTGGGCTTTGCTATTGATAACGGGTACTGTGCTGCCTGAATTCCTGAAAGAACTGTATTCACTTTCAGAAGAACAGGCATATCAATATCCACAGGCATGGCTTCCGGCATTTTTCCCGGCTATCATGCTGGCTTGTGTGTTGGTGGCTACGCAGTTTAAGAAAGTCCGGTATATGCAGATCAGTGTATGGTCTGTATCTGTCACTTCCGGACTTTTACTGGTATTGCTGGCGCTTACTGCGTTTAGCCATGCTGTCGGCTAAGAAAAGCAAGTGCTTTCTCCATGTCTTCAGGCGTGTCGATGCCGATTGTCTCCTGCTGGGTGATGCCGACTTTTATCTTGTAGCCGTTTTCGAGCCATCTGAGTTGTTCCAGGCTTTCGGCAAGCTCCAGTGACGATTGGGGCAGGTGGGTGATTTCTTTCAACGTATCGGCCCGGTAAGCATACAAACCGATATGTTTGTAATATGTATGGTTGGGTAACCACTCCTGGTAATTTTTGCCGCGCATATAAGGAATGATGGAACGGCTGAAATACATTGCTTCGTTATTCTTGTTGATAACTACTTTCGGTGAGTTCGCATTGAACAATGTCGTTTCGAAGTCATCGTCCGGACGGAATGGTTTCACCAGTGTGGCAATCTGTGTGCCGGCATCAGTAAAACATGCTTTTAACGTCTCGATCTGTTCCGGATGGATGAAAGGTTCGTCTCCCTGGATATTGACAATGACATCGTATCCTTGTCCTACCTTGGTGTAGGCTTCGTAAACACGGTCGGTACCACTCCGGTGCTGGTCGGAAGTCATAACGACATTTCCGCCGAAGGCTTTCACGGCTGCTTCGATACGGCTGTCGTCGGTAGCTACACATACGGCATCCAGCACATCCTTCACTTGTTCATACACACGCTGTATCATGGGTTTGCCGGCCATGTCGGCCAGAGGTTTCCCCGGGAAGCGGGTGGAGGCATATCTTGCCGGTATTATTCCTATAAACTTCATACTCCGGTTGTTTTTATTCGTTAGTTAATTATTTTACTGTTTTACCTTCGCTGAGACGAAGCACTTTCTCATGTTCGCCGACGATCCATACAATGTCTCCCTGCTCGAATACGGTTGTGGGAGGCGGGTTTTTGATTGAACGGGCATCCCGTTCGATGCCGATCACTAGACAGCCGGAGTTATCGCGTATTCCGGATTCAAGGATGGTCCGGCCGATAAGTCCGGAGCCTTCACTGATAAAGAATTGTTCCATATTCACCTCTTTAGTCTCCTGGAGGTTATTCAGCGATTCTTTATAACGCTCCTCTATATATTGGCGGAAATGGGCCAGGTCGTCATCCGCACCGACTACGACCAGCTTATCAAACGGATAAAGCCGCTCGTTTCCTCCCGGTATGTTGATACGCTTGCTTCCCCGGATAATAGTAACGATGTTTACATTGCATTTCTGCCTGAAATTAAGTTCTTTGAGTGTCTTGCCCATGCTGGGGGAGTTTTGCTTCACTTCAAAATCAGCCAGGTGAAGGTCGCGTTCCAGCAGGTGGCTGGCGAACCGTTGGTTGATGGGAGCGTTCCGTTCGTTCTCCAGTTCACGTGCCGTTAGGTTTGTGAAGAAATGGCGTTCCATCAGGATCGACTGCTTCTTCAACCGCTTAGAGAAGATAACCAGGGCTATGACGGTGGCTGCGATGGCGAGCCCTATTCCGACAGCTGTGTTCAGCAGTCGTGCAATCGGCAGCATGACGAGTCCTATACATAATATAATACGGAGCACAATCAGGGAAACCAACGGACCACGGTTATATTTGCTGTCGTGCCACAATTGCTGGTATTCTACGGAATGGTTCTTTTTCATCATGATGGCACGCAGCATCGGTGAGATCAGGAGAAGGATCAGAACCAGGGATATGATTTGTCCTTGTAGTCCCGGTAGCTGGTCGATAATGAACGGAGCGACGAATTGCAACCAGATAAAGATCAGTACCAGCGTGACAGCCGTATAGGTGCCTACGATACGTACCAGCGCTTTCAGCAGTTTGTCCCAGGCACTTTTCTGCCGGATCGTGTTGGAGCCAGAAGAATAACGTTCCAGAAAACTCATCCAGCTTGCCGGGATGACTCGTTCAGCTATTTTATAAGCCGGTTCGGCCATACGTATCATATAGGGCGTAAAAAAGGTTGTTATGACAGATACGGCCACAACGATCGGGTAAAGGAAATTATCCGTTACTTTGAGCGTCAGTCCCAAAGAGGCGATGATAAAGGCGAACTCACCGATCTGTGCCAGCGAGAAACCGGACTGGATGGCGACTTTGACAGTCTGTCCTGATAATAGTACGCCGAAGGTGGCAAAAAGTATCTGTCCGACCATGACGACAAGTGTCAGTATCAGGATCGGTATTTTGTATTCCCAAAGTAATACCGGGTCGATCAGCATGCCGACGGAAACGAAGAAAATGGCTCCGAACAAGTCTTTTACCGGTTTTACGATATGTTCTATATGTTCCGCATCGATTGTCTCAGCAAGGATAGACCCCATCACGAAAGCGCCAAGTGCAGAAGAAAATCCGGCTTTAGTCGCGATCATGACCATCCCCAGGCATAGGCCGATACTGACGATCAGCAGGGTTTCGTCATTGAGGAAAGTCCGTGCTCTTTTCAGGAAAGAAGGAATAAGGTAAATACCGACTACAAAACAGAAGAGCAGGAATACCCCCAGTTTTATCACGCTGTCGAGTAACTCCATCCCTTCGACATGTTTACTGACGGCAAGTGTGGAAAGCAAAACCATCAGCAGGACGGCAAATAAGTCTTCCACCACCAATATCCCGAACACCACTCCGGCAAACCGTTGGTTGCGCAGTCCCATATCGTCGAAAGCCTTGAATATGATTGTCGTGGACGACATGGAAAGCATTCCGCCTAGGAAAAGACTGTTCATGTGCCCCCAGCCGAGCGACAATCCGGTGATATAGCCGAGCGTCATCATCCCGATAACGACAGTGACCGCTCCGATAACGGCGGTACCTCCGACTTTCATCAGTTTCTTAAAACTGAAATCCAGTCCCAGGGCAAAAAGCAGGAACACGACACCGATGTCGGCCCAGATACGGATACTTTCTACGTCTGTAACGGTAGGGATTTCTTTAATGGCTGGTCCTGCCAGAATTCCGGCAACAATATAGCCAAGTACGACCGGTTGCTTTAATTTCTTGAAAAGCAAAGTAACAAGCCCCGCAGAAATCAGTATTACTGCCAGGTCTGAAATTAATGAAGGGATCTGTGACATGCTTTCACTCTTTTTCGGTTGGCAAAGTTATACATTTATTTTAATTTTGCAGGTCAAATAATGAGCCAAAATGAAGAAGAAACATCCGATAGAAGCATTGATTGAACAGGGCGAGCATCAACAACTCGATTTTAAGTTCGAAGTGAGCGACAGTAAGAAGATTGCCCGCACCTTGTCTGCTTTTGCCAATACCGATGGCGGTCGGTTGCTGATTGGGGTGAAAGACAACGGGAATATCTCCGGTGTCCGTAGTGAGGAAGAGTATTATATGATTGAGGCTGCATCTAAAATGTACACTCAGCCGGAAGTCCCTTTCGAGGCTACCCGCTGGGAAATAAACGGGAAAACCGTTTTGGAAATCTATATAGCGCCCAGTGCGGACAAACCTCACCTGGCGCCTGATAAAGAGGATAAGTATAAAGCCTATATCCGCGTAGCCGACGAGAATATCCTGGCAAATGAGATTCTGGTTCTTTCGTGGGAGAAAAAGCGCCGGAAAGACGGGACACTGGTGAAGATCAGTAAGCCGGTAGAACGGCTGTTCTCTTACCTGGAGCAATATCCTTATATCAATGCGGGTCAGCTTTGCCGTATTGGCCATGTAAATTATTACACGGCCAAAAATATTCTGAGCGATTTGCTGGCGATCGATGCCCTGGAATATGTGGTCGTTGATAAACGTATTTTTTATCAACGGGTGCCCGGCAACGATAAGCTGGCGTTATAGGCCGGAGGTTTCCACATATACCTGTGCATTCTCAAAACGGACCACTTTCACTTTTGTCCCTTTTTCAATGAAGCCGGAATCCGATACACTATCGTAGAGTTCGTTGTCGATCATTACTTTACCCGAAGGACGGAGTACGGTGAAGGCTGTTCCTTCCTTCCCGATCAGCGGAGTCAATGAAGGGGAGGAGTGGGCGTCTTCAAGGTCTTTGTGGAGCGCTACTTTCCGGAACAGACCTTTTGTCCCGATTTTGTTGGATAACCAGATCATCAGTACAAAGCCCAGCCCCAATCCGATCAGGACGGTCAATGCCGCTTCTCCGATTTCTTTGGAAGAAACTGCTTCGAAGTTGAAATCCGTATTATTCAGCAGGCTGAGTGTCAATCCGGTAACCAGAAAGATGATGCCGCTGATGCCCGCTATACCGAATCCCGGGATGATAAATATCTCCGCTGCAATTAACAGTAATCCGATGATAAAGACCAGTATTTCCCAGTTCTGTGCCAGTCCGTCCATATATAAAGGTGCGAAATAAAGAGTCGCGGCGACGATGGCTGCTGCCGACGGGAAGCCGAGCCCCGGCGTTTGCATTTCGAAATAGATACCTCCTATAATAATAATGATAAGAAGCGATTGCAACATCGGATTCATCAGGAAACCTTTCAGGTCGTCATACCAGGACGGTTCGTATGTCTTCAGTTCATAATCGTTGTATCCCAGATACTTTGTGATCACTTCACCGGGTGTTTCCGCAATACCGTCGCAATATCCCCATTCCAGCGCCTCGTCGGCAGTGAAGGTGAGCACTTTGCCCGAGTCGATCAGATTCGGAACAATGACACGTTCGTCTACCATGGCTTCGGCTATCAGCGGATCCCTTTTCCATCTGTATGTAGTATCTGTCCCTTGGATGATCGTATCTTTTCCGTGTGCTTCGGCTGTCGATCGAATCATCGAACGCATGTATGATTGATATTTATCAGGCAAAGCGGCTCCGGTTTGGTTAACGACAGTCGCGGCACCGATGTTGGCGCCTTTCCTCATAAAGATTTTTTTACACGCAATCGATATCAGCGCTCCGGCCGAAGCGGCATTGTTATCGATAAAAACGTAGACGGGAACAGGGTTGTACAAGATTGCGGTACGCATTGAATCCGCAGCTTCGAGCAATCCTCCATAGGTGTTCATATGAAGAAGAACGGCATCGGCTCCCAATGATTTCGCTTCTTCCAATCCGTTACGAAGGTATAAGCGGGTAGTATTATCAATCTCTTTCTTTATGTCGATTTGATAGACTAGTTTTTGTTCTTTAGCTGTTGATTTAAAGGTTGTTATCGCTATAAATAACAGTAATAATAAGAATCCTGAATTTTTCATCATTTTGTCTAATTAGCTATACTTTTTATACTTAATTGAAAATTG
>NZ_QSDP01000106.1:0-22895 GCF_003463685.1 Parabacteroides sp. AM58-2XD | reverse complement strand
AGAAACAACTTGTAAACCGTCAGCTGAAGCAGACGGCAAATGAACCTGCAATAGTCAAGTGACTCTGATTAGGATGGTTGTATAGGCGGGAATATGACACACCCCCTTCCCCCTCTCGAGAGGGGAGCCAGTTACAACCAGTCACTATAAATAGCTCAAATTTGATAAATTCAGAACCAATTAGTTCTTCTATTGCCATATTATTTAATTAATGTATTCTTTTATATGACACCATTTTTACAACAGATAGCCTCTTTATTTTATCAGCAATACGGAGCGGAGGTCAGCAGGCTGGCCTTTGTTTTTCCTAACCGCCGAACGGGATTGTTCTTTCAGAAATATCTTTCGGAAGTAGCTGACAAACCGCTTTTCTCCCCGACAATCTTGACTATTAACGACTTGTTTGTGCAGTTGAGCGGTAAGCAGACGGCCGACAGAATCAGTATGCTGTTTATGCTGTATGATATTTATGTCCGGCATAGCGGTTCGACAGAAACTTTCGACGAGTTCCTGTACTGGGGAGAAATGTTATTGAACGATTTCGATGATGTCGATAAATACATGGCCGACGCCCGCATGCTGTTTACCAATGTAACGGACTTGCGGGAGATAGAAAATGATTTCAGCTTTCTGGATGCAGAGCAGATTGCCGCTATCCGTACTTTCTGGTCATCGTTCTATCCGAAAGGAGATTCTCCGAATCAGGAAGAGTTTCTTGCCGTGTGGAAAATCCTGTATACATTATACAATGACTTGCGTGACGCATTAGCCGCAGAAGGAAGAGGCTATGAAGGAATGATATTCCGCGAAGTAGTCGAACTGATGGAGCAGAACAACTGTTGTGACCTGCCTTATACGAAGGTTGTCTTTGTCGGACTGAATGCTTTGTCTGTGGCAGAGGAACGTTTTCTGATTCAGTTGCAGAAACAGGGCATTGCCGATTTCTATTGGGATTATGCTTCTGACAAGGTGACCGACCCGAACAACAAAGCCTCTTATTTTGTTGAGCGCAACCTCAAAAACTTCCCTTCTCAATATCCGCTTCCTGTCGAAGAGAAAGTAGATACGGAAATTGAAGTCATCGGTATTCCGTCCGGTATCGGCCAGGCGAAACAGGTCTATACCTTATTAAATGAACTGTGCAAGGAGGATGAGATGTCGCCTGAGGATGCATTGCGTACAGCGATCATTCTGCCCGACGAACATTTGCTTATTCCGGTGCTGAATGCAATACCTGAACAGATTCGCCGGATTAATGTGACGATGGGATACCCGTTGGCGGGTACGCCTGTCGCTTCATTGATGGAATATATTCTTGCGTTACAGAAAAACGTACGCTATGTAGACCGGCAACCGGTCTTTTATTTCCGGGATGTATTACCTATATTGAATCACCGGTATATCAGTTCGACCTGCCCGGAAATAGTGAATGCCCTGGTGAAAGATATTACGGAAAATAACCGGATATATATTTCTGCCGCCGATTTGGGAAAGACCGATTTGTTGTCGGTTCTCTTTCTTCCGGTGACCAATGTGAATACATTTTCCGATTACCTCATTAATGTTTTGCAGGAGCTGAACAAGGTGATGCACGCCTTGTCGTCCGATGAAGAAGAAGAGGATGCTACACAACGGACCAATGACCTCGAGCAGGAATTTATCTTCCATTATTTCACGACTGTCAACCGGATGAAAGAAATTATGCAGGATGCCGGAATAGAAATGAAGATAGATACCTATTTCCGTCTGCTCAAGCGGGTAACCGATACGATTACCATTCCATTCCGGGGAGAACCGTTGTCCGGTTTGCAAATTATGGGAGTACTTGAGACCCGTGCACTGGATTTCGACCGACTGATTATCCTTTCCATGAATGAAGGGATTTTCCCGTTGCGTAAGGCGGCAAACTCATTTATCCCGTATAATCTGCGAAGAGGATTCGGATTACCGACCTATGAACATCAGGACAGCGTTTGGGCCTACCATTTTTACCGTTTAATATATAGGGCGAGCCATGTCAGTTTACTCTATGATACTCGCAGTAACGGTTTACAGACTGGCGAAGTCAGTCGCTTTGTCCATCAATTGCATTATCACTACGAAGTGCCGTTGCAAAACAAATTGGTCGTATATAATGTCTCGTCTGCCAAGACTCCGGCCTTGCAGGTAAAGAAAACGGACGAGGTGATGCAGCGGTTGAATGCTTTCCATAAAGGAGGAAGCCGGGCTATTTCCGCCAGTGCCGTCAATACGTATCTGGACTGTCCGTTGAAGTTCTATTTCTCGGTAGTCGAAGGTATACAGGAAGAAGAAGAGGTTAGCGAAACGATTGAAAGTAACGTGTTCGGTAGTATCCTGCATAAGGTAATGGAAGAACTCTATATGCCTCTCTGTGGAAAGATAGTGACAGCCGACCTGCTGAAAGCAATTAAGAAAGATACGCCTGTCCTGACGGGTGCCATTGCCCGGGCATTTGCAGAAATTTTCTTTATGTCGGACGTCGTACGTCCTCTGACGGGGCAGAACTTCCTGATAGGCGAGATGATTCGGAAATATGTGGAGAAGATATTGGAACGTGACAGTAAACTGACGCCTTTCCGGTATATTGAATCGGAAAGGAAGATTAACCGTCTGTTTACGTTGGGTGACAACCGGACAGAGATTCAGCTGAAAGGTTTTATCGACCGTATTGACGAGGTGCGTGATGCGGTTCGTATTATCGACTATAAGAGTGGGAGCGGAACATCTGTTTTTACTTCGGTCGAAAGCTTGTTCGATAAGGAAGATAAAGACCGTGCCAAAGCCGTAATGCAGGTTTTCATGTATTCGTGGATGCTTGGAGCCGCTCCTGCAGGAAAGACAATTCAGCCGGGAATCTATTATATGCGTACGCTTTTCTCCGACTCGTTCGACGCCTCAGTCTGCAGACGCATTGAACGGACGAAAACGGAACCGGTAACAGATTTCTCGGCATATTCCGAAGCGTTTGAAGGAGAATTGCGCCGTTGTCTGGATGAGATATTCGGACGTGAAACACCGTTTACACAGACAACAACGGAAAAAGCCTGTGCCTGGTGTCCTTTCAAAGATATCTGTGGAAAATAGTACAGGTCAGAACAGAAAACCGAGTGAGAAACTCATCATATTAGTCCGTTTGTCGATCGAGATGTTTCTTTCAATCGGGTTTTGCGAGGATTTGTCTTTGAAATCGGATTCGACTTTGTTGAGTCCGAATTCATAGGTGAATTCGAAAAAGAGCCTCCAGATGCTGACACCCAACCCTGTGGCAATACCCAACTCAAACGGAGTGCTGTCGTTGATGTATTCATTCGTGACCTCAGAGAAATGTGTCGTATAACGTACCTTATAATTATACTTCACTTTAGGACCTACCATCATACTGAGGGCATAAGGTCCTTCCTTGACAAGGTAATAGCCAATCATAACAGGCATTTCGAGTGAGGTGGTTTTTAATTGAAGCAGGTCTGTTTCCGGTGTATTGCTATCGGCTAAGTTGGACTCGGTATTTTGTGGCATGGAGAAAAGAATGTCTCCTTTCGTGTGATACCATGACAGGTCCGGCTGGATAAAGAAACGGTCGATATTGATTCTGCAAAAGACAGAAGCCTGATAGCCTACCTTATATTGCAGGCGGATATTCTCCGCTTTGACATCATCTATTGTAAGTGAATTAACGATTGGAAACGTAGAGTTGACACCAACCTTTGCTCCGAAGTTAAACGCTTTGTCCTCAATCTGTATAAATTTCTGCGCGTTGGCTGATATACAGAAAAAAAACACAGGCAATAGAAGAAGTATCTTTTTCATACGTTTATTTTTTCTTTTTTACCGACCAGCCGAATTTACCGACAAATTCACCTAATCCATAATATTTCCCATGTGAATAAGCCAGCAGGTCGGCTCGTTGCATATCGAATGCTCCCGTTTGCGGGTCCAGGTATTTATCATCTGCCTGAACATTCAGGACGTCGGCAATAAACATATCGTGACTGCCCAAAGCAATCACTTCCTTGATCCGGCATTCAATGCAAAGAGGTGCTTCTTCGATAGTGGGACAGTTTACTAACGTGGCTTTACCCGGTGTCAGTCCCATTTCTTCAAACTTATGATGCCCTTTACCTGAATTGACGCCACACCAGTCGGTGGCATAGGCCAGTTCGCGTGTTGTCAGGTTGATGACGAACTCCATATTCTTTTTCAGTATGGGATAAGAGTGACGTTCGGGACGTACGGATATATAACACATGGGTGGATTGGTACAGATTGTACCGACCCACGCCACCGTTATAATATTGTATTCTGAAGGTTCGCTGCCACAACTAACCATTACGGCGGGTAAAGGATAAATCATGGTACCGGGCTTCCAGTCTTGCTTCATAAAAACTTATTTAATAATAATATCTTCCTTATTGATTTTACGTTCACAATAACGACATTTGATTGTTCCTTTTTCTTTGTCTATTACTTCGAAACGGCTCGGCATCGGTTCGTTATTGGTGATACATTTCGGGTTGTTGCATTTAACCAATCCAACCAGTTCGTCCGGCAATGTAACTGTTTTCTTTTCCACAACTTCATAATCACGGATAATGTTCAGGATTACTTTGGGAGCAATCAGGCGATACGGTTGATTTCGTCTTCTTCAAAAAACTTGTTGGATATTTTAATCACGCCTTTGCATCCCATTTTTTTACTTTGGAAATTGTTCCCGATCGTGATTGTGTTATCCATATTTTCAAGTCCCAACAATTTGGCCACTTTAAATAATTGGCTGGGGGGGATATGGTCGATAGCAGTTCCGTTCTCCAGAGCGGCAACCTGCAATTCTCTTTTCTTTTCTACTGACATGACTGATTAATCTTCAATTGATAAATTAAGAACTTCACAAATAATTGCCTGACGGGCGAACAATCCGTTGCGTGCCTGTTGGATATAGTAGGCTTTCGGATTATCATCCACATCGTAAGCGATTTCGTTTACGCGCGGCAGGGGATGAAGGATACGAAGGTTTTCACGGCTTCCTTCGAGCATCTTATTGCGCAGGATATACACATTCTTTACCCGTTCGTATTCTTCCAGATCGGTAAAGCGTTCGCGCTGTACGCGGGTCATGTAAAGAATATCGGACTGGTTGATAACATCTTCATCGAATGTCGTATGTTCGTAATATTTGATGCCGTGCTCGTCGCAGAAATTCTTGTATTCGTCCGGCATGCGAAGTTCGTCCGGAGCCACGAAATGAAAAGTTGGATTAAAATGTGACATGCCGACAATCAGCGAATGAACTGTCCGTCCGTATTTCAGGTCGCCCACCATGGTAATGTTCAGGTCGGTCAGTTTTCCCTGTGTCTTTTGAATGGAGTATAAATCGAGCATAGTCTGCGAGGGATGCTGATTGGCACCGTCGCCCGCATTGATGATAGGTATGTCCGTTACTTCGGATGCATAACGGGCAGCACCTTCCAGATGATGTCTCATAATGATCAGGTCGACATAATTGCTGACCATCAGGATGGTATCTTTCAGCGTTTCCCCTTTGGAAGAACTGGTGGTAGAAGCATCCTGGAATCCGATCACTCGTCCGCCCAGGCGGTTGACAGCTGTTTCGAAACTTAATCGCGTGCGTGTAGAGGGTTCAAAAAACAGGGTGGCAGCCACTTTGCCTTCCAGTAGCTTTCGGTTCGGATTTTCCTCAAACTTCCTGGCGTTATCCAGAATACGAAGAATGTCCTCTTTGGAACATTGATCGATAGAAACTAAACTTTTACTTTTCATTTTGTGTATAATCTGTCTTTCTTGCAAAAGTATAAAAAAAGCGGAGACTGAATAGCCTCCGCTTGTATTTATTTCAGATATTCTGCCAGCTTCGTCGGAAGGTAGAATGTATTGTTCTTATCTACATAAACTACAACCGAGTTGAGCCGGACTTCTTCCTGTCCTTTTTTACCGATTGTGACGATATTGCTGAACGGGGTGATGTTGATTTGTTTCTTTTTATTTTTCACGACCAGAGAGGGAGAACCTTTTTCGTCTTTTGCCGGGATAATCTCACATTTATAGTCTTCAAATACCTCTGTGTGAGGAGCGAAGTTCTCTTCTGTCAGTTCGTCCAGTTTGTCACGGTCCATGCCGAACAGGGCGCACAGATATGCGTTTAGTTCGATGTTGGTGTGCATACCGATGGGAAGGCTGGCTTTGTCCGGGTGGTAAGCTGCCAGGAAAACATCTTCGCCGGTATGTCCGCCGGTTGTAAATCCGAAACAGGTTTTTGATGTAAGCAGCTTAGACATGAAAGAGGTTAGCGAACCGCTGTAGAGGGAGCCTTTGCCTTCGGTAGTACGTTCATTTTTGGGAATCGGACTGTTCTTGTAATCTTTGCAATGATTCAATGCATCCAGTTCTTCCGGACTCAGTTCGAAACCTGCATATTCGCGGAAGATGTTCTGTACTTCGGAGTTGGGTTCACTGTTTACTTTCTTGGCGAAACCTTCTGCCGTTAGTTTATAGAGGGAGAATTGGTGGAACAGTTGATCTTTTGTAAGTTTATCATAACCTCCGCAAGAATAACGGCCGATGCTGATACCGCTGTTTCCGTGGTCGGGAACCATGATAACGGCTGTTTCTCCGTTCTGACGGGCAAATTCAAGTGCGGCACCGCAGGCACGGTCGTAAGCCAGCATATCTGTTGCCATACCGACAGGGTCGTTTGCATGGGCGGCCCAGTCTACTTTACTGCCTTCTACCATCAGGAAGAAACCTTCCGGGTTTTTAGACAGTTTTTTGATGGCGATACGTGTCATTTCTTCCAGGTCCGGTTGCTGGGCCGGGTCGCGGTCGATGTCGTAAGCCATTTCGCGGTCACCGAATAAGGCCCACATATTGTCACCGCTGTAGTTACGCATACCGTTGATGTCGTTTTTAAACACACCATATCCGTTACCTTTCAGATAAGCTTCGCTTTCTTCCGGAAGAAGGGATGCGCCACCACCGATTACAACATTCAGGTCGTTGTGAGCCATCTGCGGAGCAATCCATTCGTATTTACCGCGGTTGTAGCTGTGGGCAGAGCAGTCTGCCGGTGTTGCATGCGGAAATTCGCAGGTGAAAACAAGACCGGTCGATTTGCCCTGTGTCATCTTAGCTGCTTCCAAAACGGTGGTAAGCGGCTGGAAAGCGCGTTCGGGGTCGGTCGGGTAGATATCATTGTCTCCGTCGTGTTCCGGATAAGTAGATACATAACCGGTACGGCTCGGATAGCCGGTCATGTAGCAGGAAGTTGTCGGAGCGGAATCACCGATAGGGGCATTTGAAGAGTGGGTACGTACGGTTCCGCACAGATACGGGTCCAGGTTCAGATTAGGTTTGTCGGGGTTTGTGTACCATTGCAACCAGCGTGCCATAGAAACGGTAGCCAGTGAAGTTCCGTCCGGTATCAGAAGAATAACATTCTTGACCGGTTTTACGTTTTCTACATCCGCAGCTTTTGCTGGCATGATGATGATTGCCAGTAGAAGCAGAAAAGTAATCGTCTTTTTCATGTGCTTGTATGTTTATAAATTAATGTAATTGAATAATCTCTTCTTCGAAAAGTGTCAGTTTTTCCAATCCTGTTTCTGTCACCAGGAAACTGTTTTCAATGCCGACGGCTCCCACGCCCGGAATAACGAATTTGGGTTCGAGGGCAAATACCATGCTCGGTTGCAGTTCTTCTTTGGAGCGGGGCGTCAGTACCGGTAGTTCGTTGATTTGGATACCTATGCCGTGTCCTACGAATTTGGCCTGTTGCTTGGTTCCCATAAAGTTGGCGGCCAGTCCTTCTTTTTCGGCAATCTTGGCAGCGATAGTATACAGTTCCGAACAAACGATACCCGGACGGGCTGTGTTTTCGATTTCATTTTGTATTGTCAGGGCCACCTGGTGGGCGCGGTAGGCTTCTTCGGTCAGTTTGCCGACAGAGAATACGCGGGTCATATCCGTCATATAAGAGGTATAGTTTCCGGCCATATCGACCATGATAGCCGTACCTTCTTTCAGGACAGTGCCGTTGGCTCCGAGCGGGCAGGAGGCATCCATGCCATTGCCACCCAAGGCGAAGTCGAAAGGAGAGGGGGCTTCGGCGTTTTCACCGGCCAGTATGCTTCCCATAAAAATATCCATATTAGCACCGAATGCACGGAATAGTCCGATGGAACCGTTCTGGCGCATACGTTTTTCTATTTCGTATTGAAATTCGAGGTCGGTCATTCCCGGACGGAAACATTCCGTAACTTCAGCGTATGTCTTGGCATGTTTTGCCGCCGAGATACGAAACTGGGCAATTTCCCACGGTGTTTTGATTTCACGCAAGGTCCGCATCAATGTAGTTGCATTACCGGTTTCTTTGGGATTGAAAATTGATTGCAGGCGGATATAATCGTTGTATGTCAGCTCATCGGCTTCAAGGAGCAGCTTTTCCGGCATTTTTATTCCGCGGGCAGCGAATACCTCGGCTATTTGCTCCGGTTTGCGGATATATTCGATTTGGTCGTTGCTTAATCCGTTAGGGCGTTTGACGAAGAACCAGGGCGTGCCTTCTACGGGCAGATAAAAATATCCGCTATATACACGTCCGGTTGTATAATACAGGTTTACATCTACACTTAGCAGGCATGCATCCGCATTTATCTTTCGCATAGCCTGTTGCATACGACCCCATTTCAATTGCAGGTCGCCGGTCAATTCTTTTTGTATCATCTCCAACTTTTATTTTTATGTGGCATCAAAGATATTAAATTATTGCCGGGAAAAAGCAGGATGGGATATTAAATGTTGATTAAGAAATGGAAATCCACTTCTCCAGATTGCGTTCTTTTGCGCTGAAATTGGCACCGACCTTGACCAATTGTTTACCGTCGGTAGTGTAGGGGATCAGGTAGCCTTTGTCATCGATTTGAGCAAGGGCTTCTTCGGCCGTTCCTTCCAGTTTGAACTCGAAGACATAGATATAGTCCGGTGTTTTTACAACCGCATCGGCACGTCCTTTGCAATTGCGTACTTCTGCTTCGGTGAATTGGCCCATAAGCCGGAAAACGAGATAAAAAATCACTTGGTAGTGCCGCTCCGTCTTGTCATTTAATTCGTAAGGAATACCGGCAAAGAAGGCCCGAAGGCGCGTCGTAAAGGCGTTCACATCACCAGACTCCAATTCATTGACAAACTTACCTATATAAAAAGCACTGTCTTTGGCTGGAACGGATGAATAGAACGGAGTTATAAAGTTTAGGAAACCATACTTTACTTCGTCGTTGGGAAAGCCTAACGTATAAAGCCTGAAACGCTTGTCATACCCTTTAATGGTCAGATATCCGCTCTGGTAGATCACCGGAATGGGGCGTGATGCGTCGGCGCGATAATCGGCAAATGAGTTGACATCCAGCTGTATGCCTTCCAGATTGCGCAGGTCATAATCCGTTTTTTTCAGAAGTTCTATCAGGAAAGTAGGGGTTCCCGTCTTGAACCAGTAATCGTCGAAGGTTGCGTCGCTTAATACATTCAGCACACTGAACGGATTGAAAATACCCTCTTCACCGTACATAAAATGATAGCCGTCGTATTGGCGGGTCATCGTTTCACGTACTTCATCCGGTGATAGATCGTTTCTTTCACCCAGTAGTTGCAATTCAGGTTGGAAATTATCGGCAATCTCTTGCCAGGTGAGGCCGCACAACGTATTATAATGCGGATCCATGCTGATATCCTTTAGTTGGTTCAGATCGCTGAACACACTGACTTGTCCAAACTTGGTAACACCTGTCAGGAGATAGAACTTCAGATACTGGTCGGCACTTTTCAGCACACCGTAGAAGGCTTTCAGGGTCTCCTTGTAGGCTTGGTGCAACTCCTTATCTTGCAAAGATTGGAGCAGCGGCTTGTCATATTCATCGACGAGTACGACGACGGGATGACCTGTTAGCTCGGCTGCACGTTGTATTTGATACATAAACCGTTCTTCCGGTGCCCGGTCTTGCTTTTCTGTGCCATAGAGCTTTTCCCACGATTCGAGATACTGGTTTAAAATAGCATCCAGATCCTGTGAGGTACTATATTTCCGGGCATTTAAATCCAAATGCAGCACCGGATAAGTCAGCCATTCTTCCTCCAGTTCTTCAATCGCTAACCCTTTGAATAATTCTTTCTGTCCACGGAAATAAGCTTCGAGTGTAGAAAGCAGGAGGCTTTTGCCAAAACGTCGCGGACGGCTCAGAAAGAACGGTTTCCCGCTATTCGCTAATTCGTAAACGAGTGCTGTCTTGTCTACATACAGATAGTTATCTTGTCGCAGCGATTTGAAACTTTGTATACCTATCGGAAATTTACGTCTGATTGTTTTTGCCATAATCACTTCGTTTTTACCTGTTTGAAAAGGTGGTACAAATATAGCGAAATCCTTATCAATCTCATTATATTAAAGAAAGCTTTTCATTGTTTTTTACCCCTTTGGATTTGAGGGGATAAATCTAACTTTCGTTCAGTTTTTGCAGGAGGAACTTGCCTGGTTTGAATTTGACGCTCGTGCGGGGGGCTATTATACATTGTTCGCCGGTACGGGGATTTCTGCCTTCACGTTGGGTTTGTTGCCAGAGGGTGAAGACACCGAAACCCTGAAAAGTGATCGTGTCGCCTTTCTCCAAAGAGGAGGAGAGAATGTCCAGACATGTTTCGATAATTTTACTTGAGGAGTCCTGGGTTAATTCCAGGCGCGAAGCGAGTTTGTTTCTGAATTCTGCTTTGTTCATGTTTTGTAGAATTGATAATTAATATTGATGTGATAAATGGGAGAGGGCGCTATTGGCTACCCTCTCCGTATTAAAAAGTTTAAGGAACTACTGCCGGTAAGGTTGTCGATACATCGATTGTCATATCGCCTCCGTTAGGGATGGCGTTAGCCAGTACGATTTTACCGTCGGTAAGAACTGTTGTCAGGTCTGTGCCTGCGGTAATGGCAACTGTTACAACAGTTGTGTAGCTACCGGCACTTCCGGTAGCTTCTGCTGCCGTAACTTTCAGCCAGGAAGAAGTTCCACTGCCGATGGTGATACCTTCCTGTGATGTAACGGACAGCGTAAAGCTACTGGCCGATGTCGCTTCGGTCATGACCACTTTCGCATTATCCGATCCGGCTGCTGCGGTAAAGTTGTTTGTACCGGTTACATTGGTAACACCTGTCAGTGCAGTGATAGCCGGAGCTGTCAATGCCACCGTAATCTCCGCCGTCGCACCGTCGTCAGTCGTGAAGGTAAGCGTCGGAGTGGCACCTAACGGCAATGACTGGGTTGTCGGTAACGTGATCGTATGCGTTTTGCCTTTAGTCGTCGATAATGTCAGGAAATCTGCATCCGATTTGGCTGCCAGTGTTGTAGCTACGTTGGTGGTCAGTGTGATGGACTGGCCGTTGGCGTTGTACAAGGTGGCAACACTGCCGGTCAACGTGTTCAGGCCGTCGTCGTCTGCACTTTTGCTGACGGTAGCGGCCACCGGAACAGTGGTAACGACTTCCACAGTGGTCACCGCCGTTGCATCCAGCTTGTTGGTGATCGTGAACTTACCGTCTGTTTTAGCTGCGGCCAACATACCTGTGGCATCGGTGATCTTGCCGGTGATGGTGGTCACTTTAGCGCCTGCAGCGTTGGCAACGGTGGTCTCTGTTACTGTCAACCAGTCTCCTGTTGTTTTAGCAACTGTTACGCCTCGGGGGAAACAACGCTCAGCGTAAAGCTGTTGTTTGCAACACCCACCAGCGACACCTGCGGGCTGCTGCCGGCTCCGGCTGTCAGACTGAATGTATTGTCTGTGCGGCCGCCGGTGAAATCGCCGGCAGTCAGGGCTTTCATGGCCGGGTCTTTCAGGACAACCTTCACCGTTGTCTTGGCAGTGGAAGCGACAGATGCGAAATCGACTGTGCCTTCATTACCTGCCGAACCTGTACCGTCGGTTGTCAGGGTATATTCACCACTGGCTTCTGCGACATTGGCGCTGGCTGTAACTCCGGTAGAACCTACGTTTGTAATACTCACCATGCTACCGGTTGTTGTTGCACCTTCCGGGTTTGCCGGATCGACCAGGCGGGTTTCCGCATCGACTTTCAGCTTGATTGTCTGATTGGCTATATTATAAATGTAGGCTGTCAGCTTGGCAGCATCGAACGTGTTGTAGTTGTCGTCCTGTGCGACGAAAGCAACTGCCGGACCCTGTGTAGCGATCACCTTGATCTCTTTGCGGCTGCCGCTGGCGGGGTTGATCAGGCGGATGGTTACGTCTTCCAGTTTATCACCGTTAGCCTGGGCGGCAGCCAGTACTGTTGCATCCACTTTGAACTTGTAAAGCGTTTCCTGCGAACTGGCTTTGGTAACAACCGGCTCACCATCCTGTATCACCCATTTGGCGGCTGTTTCCGATTTGTAGATCACCTCATGTGTCAGATTCGTGTTCGATCCCATTGTGAAAGCGAACTTGCTGGCGGCATCCGGTAATACTGAGATCTGTCCGTTGTCGAGCACGTATGAAGTGGTGCTGTTGGCAGCATCCAGCACGACGTTTTCTGTCCGGTCAAAATCGTTATCCGGTTCGTAAGGGTCGATCACCTCTTTGTCATCCCAGTCGGCCACCTTCAAGTCGACATCCAGATGGTAGGTGTCGGCCTTGGTGATCGTGATGGTGTAACGGTGGTTGTAGGCTACTTCGATATAGGTACCGATACCGTTTACCATCTGCTGGAAAGGTATCTGGTAGGATACGTCTTTGCTTTCCGTCTGGTTCACGGCATATTTTCCTTTCAGCATCAGGTAACCGTGGTCGTCTTTGGGACTCGGGAAAGCGTAGAAAGCACCTTTGGTCAGATTGGTCGTTCCTGCCACTTCATCCAACGCTTTCTGAGTATCGGGCAGAACTTCGCGTTCGGGATACGTGATCAGGTCGGCTTCCTTGGTACCGACCGTCTCGATCGGGAAGAACTTCGCTCCTTTCTGTCCTTTACCCATCGACATTTTCTCGAGGGTGAATTTGGACTTCGTGGCATCGTTCACGATATCGAAACGGGCGACCATACGGGAGAGCTTGAAGCTGATCTGCGTACGGGCCGAACTGCCGAAATCGGTCAGGTCGAGCGGTGTCGTGTAGGCTCCCGACATGGGCAGTGGCGAGGCCAGCACGTCGTTTTCGGTCGGATCGGCAGTTGCCGCCGGATCGATCAGCTTGATATGCAGCTTCTTGAAGTCGGCTTCTTTCGGAATACCGGTCGTGATCTGGTTGTCGGCCTGTCCGGGTGCGGTCTGGATGAGCGACTTGAAGTCGGTGTACTGTGTCGTAGTCCCGTCGTCTGCTGTGGTGTACATTTCGGAACGGTTGGCCACACAGTATAACCGGACGAAGAGCCCTTTGTTGAGTTTCAGTAGACCGGTGGTGACACCGCTGTTGTCGGCACTGTTGGTCAGGTTGAAACTATACGTGTTTACACCCGGGAGTGTCAGGGTGGAGGCATCATCCTGTAATAGTGGACCTCCTGCAAGGTATAGTCTCCGTTTTCCTCTTTGGAACCGAATACGTAGACATCGAGCGAGTGGATATAGTTTTCCTCCTCGGTGGCGATCGGGTCGCCTGCTGCCTTCGTTCCCGGCTTCTGCAGGACGAGGTTGTTCTTCAGCGATACAAGCACTTCCTGACGGTCGGCATCATCTCCGGTGCCTGTCCCGCCGGTCGTAGTTCCGCCGGCTACCTCATTCTCTTCCGTGCAGGAAGCAAAAAGGAATGCTCCCGCTGCGAAGAGAGGTAATAGATGTTTTATGTTCATAATCTTCTTATTTAATTGTTATTCAAATATCAGGGTGCAACAGCTTTCGTTACGGTAATCGTTTCGTCGGCATTTGTTACGCTGTTGTGAACGGTGATCGTTACATCGGCTGTTGATGACTGGTCTCCCCCCATCAGTGTTATTGCCTGCTTCTTGGTTCCGTCAATAGTAGCAGTACCGGAAGGAGTGCAAGTGAACCATGTACTAGAGCCGCAGGTAACTGTCGAACCTTTCGGGGCTACAATATCGAATGTCGAAACACCGTATTGGGCATATGTATTCG
The DNA here is from genome assembly GCF_003463685.1 of Parabacteroides sp. AM58-2XD. NCBI lineage: Bacteria > Pseudomonadati > Bacteroidota > Bacteroidia > Bacteroidales > Tannerellaceae > Parabacteroides > Parabacteroides sp. AM58-2XD. The sequence goes on along the minus strand of NZ_QSDP01000106.1, from coordinate 8,766 downwards.
GAAGTGTGACTGTTGTACCAGACAAAGTCGGCGTCACGCCTCCTCCCGGATTTTCCAGCTTGGTGGCCGGATCGACCAGAGTCAATGTTACGGTTGCTTTGCGGGTTGCGTCATTATTATTTGTTGCTGTGATCGTCACTTCGTCGGCAGCGTCGGCAGCGTTGGTTACCTCTATTTTGTAATAGTTGGTATCGCCTTGTTTAGATGCTGTTACATTTGCATCGCTCGATGTCACGGTCATCTCTTCCGTACAAGCCATTTGCAGGTAAATAGTACTGTTATCTACTTTATACATATCGGCTGTTACAGCATACGGATATCCGATAGGTGCTCCATCATTGAATGTACTGTTTGTATACGTACTCGGGTCTGCATTCGGTGTGATTTTCGGTTTGCTGTAAGCCTTGTTCAACGTCAGCTTGAAGCCCGGAGCCGTGATGCCCTGTTCTGTCAGCTTGCTGGTGAATACAAGGTTGAAGTCGCTGGTGTTGGCAGGAGACTCTTTCTTTTTCAGCTGATATTCCGTATAACGATTGCCGTCGGTATCGGCCCACGGGTGGACTTCGGTGATGGTCAGCCACGGGCAATCTAGGCTGGCAACAGTTAGTCCCTGCGGTGAGTTGACCTTGAAGTTGGCTGTTCCTGTAGCCAGCAGGTCGAGGTCTACCTGTAATGTACCGGTTGTTACGAACGGAGTTTCAGTTCCTGCCGTGTAATCGCTGGCACCGTTGGCGTCGGTCGATTTCTCGACACTCAGGCTCGGGTCTGCTTTTGTGATTGTCAGAGTCGTTGTCTTTGTCGGGTCACCTGCATTCTTGAATACCATGTTTCCTCCGGCAGCTGTTGCCTTGTCGACTACAGATACTTTGAATGTATGGACAAATCCGTTTGTGGCGACTTTTTCGGCCTTGTAGCCGGCCAGGTCGGCCGCTTCGACGCCTTCGATACTGGTGATGTCGAATGTGACGTAGCTGCCGTCTACAGAGTAGATCGTCGCAGTCGGTTTCTTTGCATCATCGTCGGTAAGCGCAGTAACGTTGCCTTTCGAATTGCCGTTGGCTGCGAGGGCAAACGACGGGACTGCCTTCGGTCCGTAGAAATTGATTGTTGTCCACAGGGCCGGGTCGTAGGAAGCCGTTTCGTTGATGAAATGTACGGCAACCGGTTGCTGGCCGATCGAGTTGGTGTATTCGAATTTGAAGGAGGTGTACCATACGCCGTCGCGTTCTTCGGTCTTGTCGGTCGTGATGGTCAGCCAGTCTGTTTCACCGGCTTTGGTGGTCGACATGGTTTCCTTTTCGCAACGTACGGCTCCGGTGGCGGCCAGGGTGAGGCTGAACGATCCTTCGCCGTCGGCATTGCCGGTCACTTCGTAATCGTAGGTCGTAGCTTCGGGATTACCTGCATTCAGGTCGGTCGGCTTGTTGGCACTTGCGGCATCGAAGGCAAGGGTGGCATCGAATACCGGAGCATCGTTGTCGGGACGGATGGTGATACCACCTGCCGAAGTCCAGTCTACTACATCGAAAGTTCCGTATACATTACTCAATGTTACATCGGTGATGCGCAGGCAGTAACGGTTGTTGGCGTTGATGGCGATGTATTCGCCTTTGTCGCCTCCTTCCGGAGTGCGTACGATCGGGACGTGGTAGGTAACCGGTACCTGGCTGGAGTTGACCGGGCTTTTGTAGGTTCCTTCCAGGATCAGATAACTTTCGTCGGTCGCCAGGGTCGGGTAGACGTAGAGTGAGCTTTCGGTAATGCCTTGGTTGGCACCCGTCAGTTTCTCGAAGTCCACTGTTTCGTACTTCTGTGCGATCAGCGCGGAGGCAGTGAGGTCTGCTTTATCCACTGGGGTGATTGCCGCAGTCCATAGCGGGGCCGTTTTACGTCCCTGCGCCAGAGTGACCTTCTTGATGGTCAGGTTTGACTTCGAGGTGGTGTTGTCGATATCGAAACGGGCGACTACGCGGGTGAGGTCGATATCTACTTTCGACACATTGCCGCTGATCTTCGTCTTTCCCTGGCCGGTCATCAGCAACGGGGTGGAGATCACACCGTTGGCTGCGGCGCCCAGTGCTTTGGTAAAGCTGGCGATGAACTCCGTCTCAGTGGTACCCGGGGTAACGGTGTAAGTTCCGTCGCCGGCAGCCGCCGTTGTTACGGGAGTCAGGGTAGCCAGGATTTCCGTAGCGCCGTCTTCCTGATAGAATTTCTCATCCGTCGTTTGCGACGGAGTTGCACCATCGGATGCGAGCATGCCCGGCACATTCTTGTTGGCAATACAGAACAACTTGATGTAAGGCACTCCGGCCAATTCGTTCGGATAGAGGGAAGCCTTCCAGCCGGTGCCGGCTTCTGTCTTCTTGAAGTTGGTTTTCGGGTTACCGGTGACACCATCTTTGTCTTCCGGATTGTAAGCCGTTCCGTCCTGCCATGTTTCCAGGTAGTAGTATGGGCCACCTTCGGAGGCTGCCGCAAACAGATAGATCTGCAAGTCGTCTATCTGGTTCTCTTTGGCGGTTGCAATCGCTTTAGTCGTTTTGTCGTACGATTGGCTCTCGCCACTTCCGCTGAAGACGATCTGCAACTCGGAGCGTCCGGCGATACTGCTGGGGCCGCCTCCTGTCGCTTCATCGTCTGAACAGCTCGCTCCCAATCCCGCGAGGGCGAGGAGCAGCATTAAACTTTTTACGTTCATGTTCGTTTGTTTTAAATTAAACATATTGTTAGTTGAAAAATTGATATTTGTCTGTTTCCGGGAAGTCGCTCTTCCCAGTGTTAGGAAGTGTCTCTTCCCAGTGCCGGGAAGGGTGACTTCCCAGCGTCAGGAAGATGCACTTCCCGGTTTTATTCGATTTCCGGACGGTCGCTACCATCACCACCGTCACCTACATGCACATCGACGGATACTTCGCGGGGTTCTTTCAGCAGATGTTTGCTGGTACCGAACTGCGTGCGTACAGTGAGTTGGTAGTCGCCGTCGGCCAGGTCGGCGGGGATCAGGAGCGTGAGTTCCGAAGGGTTGTTTTTTGTGATCATGTCGTCGTCGAGTTTCACTACGGCTTTTGTCGTCGTGTTGGTTAGGGTGACGCCTACCGACTCGTTTTCACCGAGCACCTCAGGTTAGCACCGCGCACGAAGAAGTTGCGTCCCGGTGTCATGGTACCGTCTTTCAGGCCGGTCTTGCGGTCTTCCGTTCCGAGAATGTACATCACATCTGATTTCGTGCCCAGGATACTGATCTTGTCAGGGCGATCTCTTCGCGCATCACTTTGTCTTGCGTGAAAGCGACATAGATACTGTTGCTTTCCGGATTCCATCTGCCGTCTTCTGCCAGTCCCAGCAGGCGGGGCACGGCATAGAACAGTCCTGTGTTGAGTTGCCATCCGTTCATCAGCAGGCGGGCACAGACGCGTTGGAAGAGGGTAACCGAGTGCACGATCGTTTCGAGACGCAGTCCGGTGTCTTCGGCACGCATTTCTTCATAGATCTTGTCGATGTCGGCTTTGCCGGTGGTTTCGAGTACAAAGATCTTGTCTTTGGGGTCGGGTGTCACCGAGTTGGGTGCCATCCATACTTTCAGCGTATTTGCCATTTCGTTAAAAAATTGTGGTCCGGTGCCTGTCAGGACGCCTCGCCGGTTAATACTAGTGTTTCATTCGTTTCAATTTCACATGCAGACACACACGACAAGCCGCGCAACCCCCACCGTGGAGGCTGCGTAACGATCGGTGCATCTGTTATAGGTTACAGATGCGATTGCTTAAAAAAACAATCCCATCATGTTAAAGACCGTTTGTTCTTTGATATGATGGGATAAATCGAAAATGATAATGGGGTATTGTCAGCAGAAAATGGCTTTCCATTCTCCGATATTGCGTTTCTCTTTGTCGAAGGAGGCACCGACTTTAACCAGTTGGCGACCGTCGACGGTGTAGGGAATCAGGTAGCCTTTTTCGTCGATCTGCCGGAGAGCCTCGTCTACCGAACCGTCTAGTTTGAATTCGAATACATAGATATAATCGGTTGTCTTTACCACTGCATCCGCCCGGCCGCGGGCACTACGTACTTCGGAATCTACATACTGTCCCAACAGTTTGAAGACAATGTAGAAGATTACCTGATAATGACGTTCGGTCTTGCTGTTCAGTTCATAGGGAATACCTTCGAAGAAGGCGTGCAACCGTTCCATAAACGCATCGACGTCGCCGGCACGCAACTCATCCCAGAACTTCCCGATGTAAAACGGAGCGGTCGATTCCGACAAAGGAGTATAATATGGAGTGATGAAATTCAGCCATCCGTATTTTACTTCAGCATTTGGGAAGTCGAGTGTATAGAAATCCTTTGCAGGGTCATAGCCTTTGATCGTCAGATACCCGCTCTGGTAGATGATCGGCACCGGATTATGAAAATCGGCCCGGTAATCGATCAGTGCGGCTACCGGAACTTCTATACCGTCGAGTTGGCGCAGGTCGTAGTCGGTCTTTTTCAGCATATCTACCAGCATCGTCGGTGTTCCGGTAGCGAACCAGTAGCTGCTGAACCGTTTTTGAACCAATGCATTCAGTACGCTGAACGGGTTATAGATTCCATCCGAAAGGAATTCCGTGAAATGATATCCGTCGTAACGTTTCGTCATTTCGTTCACCGTTTGTTCGTACGTCAGTTTGTTCATGGCAGCAAGGGCGGCCAGTTCGGGTTGGAAATCGCGTTCGATCTCCACCTGTGTCATACCGCAAATCGTTGCATAATCGGGAGCCATACTGATATCCATCAGTTGGTTCAGGTTACTGAAAATCCCTAACTGCGAAAACTTGGTCACTCCGGTGATGAATACAAAACGCAGGTAACGGTCGGCATCTTTCAGGACGGTGTAAAAACCGGTCAGCATTTCGCGGTAAACGTCGTGCAGATCATCGTTAAACAAGGTGCGCAGCAGGGGCTTATCGTATTCGTCGATCAGGACGACCACTTTCTCTCCCGTTTTCTCGCAGGCTTGTTGGATGATTTGCATGAAACGTGCGGAATACCCCACTTCTTTATCCGTTTCACCATACTTCTTTTCCCATTGAATAAAATGAGCTTCAAGCACTTGCTCCAAGCTTCGTTTGTTTTCATAGAATTGGGCATTCAAGCTCAGGTACAGTACCGGATACACTTTCCAGTCCTTTTCGAGTTGTTCGATAGCCAGTCCCTTGAACAGGTCTTTCCGTCCGAGGAAATAGGCTTCGAGTGTCGAAAGGAGCAGGCTTTTACCGAAACGGCGCGGGCGGCTCAGGAATATAGGGTTTCCGGCAACAGCCATTTTGTAGACCAATGCGGTTTTATCTACATATAAAAAACCTTCTTCACGCAATTTGGTAAAATCCTGTATCCCTACCGGGAGTTTTCTGATCGGCATTGTTTCCATGTTTCCGTTGTTTTAAGCACGAACACAAAGATAAGATTATTACTTTTCTCTTGAAAGGAAAATAATAATGAATATAGTAATACCTATTTGTTTCAATTTTATTCCATCATGTCAAAGAACGCTTCTGGTTATTGACATGATGGGATGAAAACTTATTATAGGTAAAAGAGTGATTATAAATGTTGCAGTATACCTTTTATATCCAATTGTATTTACACGGTAGCCTACTGATATGATAACATCGAGACTATATAACATGATCGGCTTATCAGAATTTGCAATGTGCAAAAAATGCACATTGCTTTCTTTATCAAGTTCACCCTCCCGGAATACGTTATTTATATGTTTGGTTATAACGGTTCTGTCTCTTTGAAACAATTCCACCATCTGTGCCTGAGTCAGCCAAACGGTTTCATTTTCCATTCTAACCTCTAATTGTAAGGTGTTTTCAGATTGATAAACAATAATTTCTCCTTTGTCTTTCATAATTAATGAATTTTGGTTCATACTATGAAAGCAAAGGTATTCATTTCAATGAATATACAATCATTTAAACCTTTTTATTTTCAATCCCATCATGTCAAAGATCGTTCAGGCCGAAACCTGCTTGCCGCCCGCTGGCGGCTATTCTTATTTGCGGCGTACGGTTATTCGGGGAAGCCGGGGGGCTTCAGGTACGCGGATAGTTGTGTTATTTATTTTTGAGGCAGCGGACATTCATTATACTGCTACTCGCTGCACTACAACCAGAGTTAGGTTTATTGGCTGCGTACCAATACCATTGATCAGATTTGACGGTTATGCAACAAGGTATCGACCCGTCTATAATCGTACTTGTCCAATAACCGACACGCCCTTGAGCATCCTTTCCAATTCCAATACCTTTAGGATCAGCCCCAGGAAGGAATATATTAGCTAAACCTACTTGATCATTTCTTACAAAATTTCTAGCATCAACAGCAGTCGGTATTCTCCACCCATCCGGACATTTGGATGGTGCATCGTTAATGTTAGCTAACCCTTCCGTCACTGGTGCCACCCAATAACTGGCCGTTTCCAATGCCGCTGCCGTTTTCCCAGTACTCTTTGACGTATAGGTAACCGTCTGATCTTTCACACTTATCGTGTAAGTTTGTTTGCTGCCGGCATTCTGAGAATTAGTAATTGTCAGTGTCCCGCTAGCCGCCGCATTATAAGCCGCATCCAGTGTATAGCTGGCTGTGTAGGCAGTGCTGGATGCTGCCCCGGTTAATTTTAGTCCGGTTCCGGATACTGTGACTTTGCTACCACCCAGAGATACTACTTTCAATGTTATTTGGGCATGGTAGCCGGAGTTGCCCGACATCTTGACCATATTGATAGCCGTACCGATCAGATTATTACCGGTAGATGAAGTTTGTTCTGCGCTGATAAATTGGTAAACAGGCGTTACAGTAAATGTTTTCACAGTACCTCCCGTAATCTTGTTTGTCAACGTAATGGTAGCCTTCTGTATATTCGTCAGCGTTGTGATATTGCTTTTCGTCGTCATTTTGAGTGCCTGGTTGTTTGCATTGAAGTTTGTGGCACTCAGGTCGAACCAGGCTTGCCCGCCGGTTCCCCAGTTCACGGAAGCCGTACATCCTTCGGGCGAATTGATTGTATTGGTTACGTTCTGGTTGACCAATGTATTCATATTGAGATTGTCGGTAGCCGTAATCGTCGTAGCTGGTGCATTCACCGAGTAAGCGGCAGCCTCCTTTGTTTCGTCCGATTTGTTGGCAATAACGAAAGATGCCGATGTCCCGCTTTTCCAAGTGACCACATACGTTTTTTCTGCATTGTAATTATCGTCGGCAGTCACGGTGATATCACCTGTCAGTGTTTTGACACAGGTGCCGCCGAAGGCATTCGCTTTGATGCTGACCTTAGAACCGGTTACCTGATACAGTTTAATGGCCGTGCCCGACATCGTGTTTTGCGTGGGCGAGTTGCTTCCGCTGACAAAAGTGACGGTTGGGGCAAGGAATACGGGCGAGACGGTGAAGACCGTGTTTTTACCGCCAACTTTGTTTTTGAGTGTGACGGTCGCTTTTTTCGCACCTCCCAGCTTGGCGTTGTCCAGCGAGAAGGTGAGTTCGGCATTCTCATTGTATGCTTTGGTTACGTTCGCGCCTGTTGCTTTGAGCCATTCGGACCCTCCGTCGAAGTCCATGCCGATCTCGATGCCCTGCATGGATCTGCAACTGACGGAGAAATTGTTCGCGTCCGAAATCTGCATATTGACGTTTGCCGGTGTGTCGTCTGTCGGAGCCTCATAGCTGTTCTTTGTGCCGTCGATACTCGGAGAGGTGAAATCGGGTTTCAGGGTGGCATCCAGCAGTTGCACGGTGATATCCGTTTTTAGATCGCCTGCTTTTTTGTTGCGGAAAGTGACGGTGCCTTTATCTTCGGGAACGCCTGTGATATCGCGGTCGTTGAGCGTAAACGAATAGATCGTTTCTGCTCCGTTCTGCTTGTCGATGGCCACGTCGAGCCAGTCGGGCTTGCTTTCCACCTCTGTACCGTCGGGGCAAGTGATGCGCACATGTGCATTACTACCGGTCGTGCGGTAGAGGCTGACCAGCAGGTTCTCGGCATCGAAGGTGTTAGGGTTGTTTGTACCCGGCTGCGGTGTGTTGTCCGCCTGTGGCACGGAAACAGCCTCGACGAAGAAGGTTGTTTCGTTGCCGTTCATGGTGTTTGTGAACCGCAGTACGGCACGGGGGTAACGTCCCCCTGTATATCCTTCTTTGAGCGAGAAGGTATAGGCGAAGTTCAACGCCGTTCGGGTGGAAACGACAGGTTCCGACACTTCCAGCCAGTCGTATTGCTGTGCGGCGAGTCCTCCGACATATTTTTTCCCGACCGTCAGATTGGAGGTGGCAGTCGTATTCAGTTCGAACCGGCTACCGGATTTGAGCGACATGCTGACGGATCGTGTGTCGGGATCGTATTTGGTGTCGTCCTTGAAGCCATCGGGAATGGTCACGGCCAGTTCCCCGGTATCGTCGTTGGGATTAAACTCGATGATGCTTCCGTCGTCCGCCCAGTCGTCTACGGAAATGTTGCAGTCGAGGTGGTATAGGTCTGCCGCCGTCACAGCCAGTGTATAGCGGTGGTTGTTGGCAATCTCTAAGATTGTAGCCGTCCCGTTCTCATTCTGCCTTGTGAAAGGCACCCTGTAAGAGACTTCTTTGTATTCCGTTTCGTTTACTTTATATAATAGTCCGTTAAAAATTCAACATATCGGCTAAGCGGCTTCTGCCACTATGCCAAAGAGTTCTTTGATAAGTTTAGTATTAAAAGTTCTGTTCGGTTTCAGACCGGAC
>NZ_QSDP01000105.1:0-22903 GCF_003463685.1 Parabacteroides sp. AM58-2XD | reverse complement strand
AACAGCAAACTGATAACTAAGCAAAAAAACAATCAAACTGACCTTATAAATAATAAAAAAGTAATATATTCACTAGAAAATTATTATATGAGTACTTCATGTCCTTTTTTATCTATAATAGTTCCGATATATAATGTCGAAACTTATCTGGAAGAGTGTTTGAACTCCTTGATCAACATACGGATAATTTCAAAGGAGATTATTTTGATCAATGATGGCTCAACTGATCGGTCCGGTGAAATTGCAGAGAAGTTCGCATCTTCTCATTCCTGTATAAAGCTCTTTCATCAACCGAATCAGGGATTGTCGGCAGCACGTAATAAAGGATTGTCAGAAGTGCAAGGGGAATATATAATGTTTATCGACAGCGACGACTGGATAGTAGAAGGACAGACCGAAAAAATGTTCTCGGAAGCTATCGGTTTTCACCCCGACATAATAATGGGAAATTCCGTTTGCTATTATCCTGACGGAGAAACCGGGACCTTATTTAATTCAATCCCATCCCATTTATGCCACATCTGCCTGACAGGAAAAGAGTGTTTTTCAGAATTAATGAAACACGGGGCTTTTCCTCCGATGGTTTCTAATTACCTATACAAAAAGGACTGGCTAAACAAGCAAACATTGTATTTTGAGAATGTTGTCCATGAAGACGAACTCTGGACTCCCCAAGCTCTTTGCCTTGCAAAAAGCGTTTACATCACCAACATTGATTTTTACGGATACCGGCAACGGGAAGGTTCTATCATGAGGACATTGGTCACGTCCAAACGAGTACGAGACCTGATCTATATAGCTAATCGTTTGATTCTTTTTGCATCGGGATACAGTTTCAATGGCCCGGACCGGGATATGAAAAGCGAACTATACGCAAAAGCTTATATGTTATATAATTTAGCGTTCTTATCATTGGCTAAAATCAAAAATAGTAATTTCACTTTACCGTCACATGCATTGTATACCATTTTTAAAATATACCACCATCTCTCACCACTCTCAAAAAAGAGGATTTACCGCTATTACAAAAATGCCCAGAATAATTTGAAGAGTTATTTAAAATGGAAGATATCTTACTGGGCGGAAAAATTATCTCCTGAAATAATAAAAAACAAACATATTATATTGATATATAATACAATGTGGGATACTCCTCTAAACATTCCCGTTGAGCAGATTCCGGAAGACTATAGATTCACGACTGACAGGCAGTATTATCCTCAGGCACAAACAGTTATTTTCCACTTACCGACTTTAATCAATGAATTAGAAGACGACCTGGAAAAACCTGAAGGACAAATATGGGTTGCCTGGACATTAGAATGCGAAGAAAATTACCCGTTCCTCAAAGATCCGGAATTCATGGAACTATTTGACTACCGGATTTCTTATCACCAAACGGCAGACGTCATACAATCGTATTTGCATGACAATTTTATTCCTTTGATGAAACAACCAGTCGACACAAAGGAGAGAGCCAACAATATCTGTATGCTTATATCCAGCCCGATCAACCAAAGTTCGAGACAGGAATACCTGAAAGAACTTATGCGGGAAATACCTATAGATTCCTATGGAAAACTATTCAATAATAAGAAAATGGATCAGGATAACGGAAGGGAGTCCAAAATCAATTTATATAAACAGTACAAATTTGTTATTGCTTTTGAAAATGCCTGTGCAACCGATTATGTAACGGAGAAATTTTTTGATCCGTTGATCGCCGGAGCGGTTCCCATCTATTTAGGCGCCCCTAACATCAACGAGTTCGCACCAGGAGAGCATTGTTTTATCCATGCAAATGACTTTAAATCCCCTAAAGAGTTAGCCGATTATATAGAAGAATGTTACAATAATGAACAGGAATATCAATCTTTTTTCCAATGGAAACAAAAAGACCTCCGTCCTCAATTCATAGAGAAAGCCCAATTACAAAAAACAGCTCCCTTCATCCGCTTATGTGAACTACTGAAAACTAAGGAGAAAAGCCGATAATTGCACCCGATGCAACAATTATCTCTTGTGTTTTATCAGCATAATTACCGGATTGGATTCTTCATTCAATGTTGCAGCAGTTTCTTTCAGCTTTCCTGTCAGTTCTCCTTTCTTATAAGATTCAACAAGTTGGTCAGCTTCTAAAAGGTACCATGATTCGATTTCGTGGCTGACAAGTTTTGTTGCGCTCATGTATATTTCTTTTTTTGTTGTAAAATCACCATTATATACGGTATATCCTGAAAAAGACCGTTCTTTTGTGTCATACACCAAATAGTTTGTTGGGAATCCTTTTTGTGTATTCCAGTCATATACATTTTTGATCGTTTCCATAAAATAATAACGATCTGATAATAACCGGATAATCAAGAACTCTCCCGGATCCATAGATTGAATTGGCGGGGTTCTTACAATAAAAGGACGCAAGCTGTAATCCGGCAAAAAGGTATACACAGTGTCAGACGAAAGTTCTGACAGTACCCAATTACCGTTGAATGGAAAGATGGAATAGTAAGGACTAGGTCCTACTCCAATCACACCTTTACCATCATTCCCTTCCTGCTTTAATTGACGTAAGAACTTCTTTTCTTTAAATGGAATTTTTATTTCGTGGGCAATATGACCATCCTGTTTGGACATAAGTACAAAGGGGATCTCTTCATGGTTTTCATCATAGCAAATTAAATGATGTCTGTCATAATTGAATACATCGATATAAAATTGGAAGTAGATGCCATTTTCGTGTTTAAAACTTCTTTTAAAGCTCCCATATAAATCATATACAACAATTTTTTTGCCTAAAATGTCATTAACAAACATTTCTTCGCTCTCTTCATCCAAGGTAACGCTATAAAGACTTATATACTCTTCGCCTCCCTGTCCTTTACGATTTATCTTCCGTATGGCTTTCCCGTTTCTGTCATACACAAAAATAGTTCCATCATTAATTCGGTTCCTGTTTTTTACTAATATAAATTCTTTACCAACATCCAACACAATACCTTGATTAATGAAATCATCATTCGTTTCTAACGCAATATACTCTACATCCATAAAGTCCTGAAGTATCAATTCCTTTTTGGGAGAATAACTCTTAACCACGTTAACGGTAATGACACCATCGTTACCTTTCTGTTTTTGCCCTCTGCCTTCTGGCACTACTGTCAAAAGAAGAATGATTACTAAAATTGAATCTATACTTTTCATATGCTGCTTATTTTTACTTTACAAGCATTAAGAGCTATTTTTCGGCAATTTACATAAATTCTTCATACGCCCCCCCTCTTAAACGCCGTAAAATCCATTTATTTGAAAGAATATCATTAATATATGCTATCTCCGGTACAATTCCTTCCATTCCGTATTATATTTGTATTCGTACGTTTTTGCGTTTGATATATATCAAACGAATAAAACACATATATGCTTCTTTCGTTTGATGATTGATTTCCTTTCGTTCAATGATTATTGAATGAATGGGTGTACGGGATGAAAATTTGTTTTGGCTGGTATTAATTTAAAACAAGATAGTAATGAGTTTAAAATTCGGATGGTACAAGACACCGGTCCCGGGAGACAGGGAAGACAAAAAGATTCCGCATGCACGGATCATTTCACAAGGTACGCTCGATACGAAGTATATGTGCAAGATGATCTCGATGTCGAGCACGATCTCATCAGCAGACGTAAAAGGGGTATTGGAAGCACTTAACTTCTGGATGGGGTTTCACCTGGCGGAAGGGAATAGCATCGAGCTGGACGGACTGGGATATTTCACACCCACGCTGAAAAGCCGGACAGTAACGGATGAAAACGGTAAAACCAAAGTCATCGCAGAAGCCGACACCGTCAGTTTCCGCTGCGCAACCTCCCTGAAAGAACAGGTCAGGGAAGCCGGACTGGAACAGGTGAAAAAGGCGAAAACAGAAAAACTCACACAGGAACAACGGCTGGAGAATATTATGAAAGAGGTGAATAAAAACAGATGTATCAACACCGGCACCTGCGTGCAGATAAATCATTACAGCCGGTTTATGGCCCTGAACGACCTGAAGTTACTGATAGACAGCAACAAGCTGGTTCAGATCGGCAGAGGGAAACAAACAATGTATATACGGTCATTTTAGCAGGGGTGAAATTTGTCATTCTGCGTTCTGTCTTTTATCTTTATTCGAAATTTCGCGGTGGCGAAAATAACCGCCGCGAAATTTCAGATTAATTCCGGTAATATGAAATTTTACCGATCCTTTCTAAAGAAGCAACGCAAACTGTCCGGTATGACATTGGAGATGTATTTCAGGGAAAAGCTGAAAGAACAGTAACTAACAACCTCAACATAACTCTGCAATATTGCGTCATAAACGATAAAATAAGGTCATTATGAATAATAGAAGAATTGCTTCTGGACTAGAGTTACCCACATACTTAGCACCATACTTGCCAAAGTGAATAATATCGAGAAGCAACTTTCTCCTTTCATTTTTCTATTTGAGATTTGTTTATTGCCATAGTTGTGATGCTGTTTATTGTTCCTTGTACTTTTCCCAATAGGGGAATAACCTTTCTTTTATCAGACTGACCGCCGTTTCAAAATCCGGTTCCGTCTTTCTGATTTTCTTTCTGAAACCTTTCCATAACATTTGAAACTGGGGATTCTTGGGAAAATCATCACTAAACAAGGGATGGTTCTCTTCATATTTGGTTCCTCTGTTCTTCAGGGTAGCGTGGATTGCTTTCTCCAGCATGTCGCTATCTAGTGTATTATGTAATAAGGTATAGAGGTCATAGAAATCCTTCATGCGACTGTTATTTTCCGACAATTCAATCATCGCCTGAAACTTCTCTGCCACTACCGTTTCCAGTGAGTAAGCCATGATACTGACAGCGGGCAGTTCGTCCAGCAACAGAGGATATTCCAGTTCCTGCGGTTCGGGTGTGATAACGTCACCGAAACCGATGTCCATAGCTATTTTCTGACGGACGGTATCCAACTGTGCCGCTACACGTAGCCGTATGCCTTTATATACACGGTTTTCATTGATTTCTTCAGTTTCGATACTATCCGTATCAAAGACGGTTCCGTCTTCCTTGCAGGATATGCCGCATATTTCGGAAAAAGCTTCTTCAATAATCTTTTTGTCGTTGTTGATGCTACTCCCGAGAAAGTCTATATCCAGTGTAGGTCGTGCCTTCAGCTGTTTATAGGCATAGAGTAACGCGCCTCCTTTCAGGTAAAAGCGGTTCTTGTACTTGCTCTGTGCAAGACGGTATAGAAGGCGTTCCTGTACATAGCGTATCAGTAACGGTTGGTAAGGCAGTCCTTCCACTTTCGACAGATTCAAGAGCTTCGCCTTTACGGACTTGCCGTAGTCTTTCGATTCTTTTGTCATAGTTGGATTTCCAGATATTTGTTGAGTATTCCGGCAATCCGCATGGACTTGGCATAAGCGGTCAGCCGAGTTATATTACGTTCCTTGCGTGACAGGTAGTTTTTCAATATCTCGGAACTCACGTCAATTCCGATTTTGTTCCGGTAACGGATGGCGTCACAAACCGATTTCTCCATATCGTAAATGGGTATTTCAAAACTGTCTATCTGTCGGTGGACAATGCCTACACTATAGATGGAACGGTCCCAATAATTGAGTATGATGGGCGGGTAGTCGGGCAATGTTATTTTTTGTTTTCTTGGTATGGCTACATAGAACCTTGCGGTATCTGTGTGGTCAGTTCATAGTACGCCCATGCGGAGTAAAGACACAACACCCCGTCAGGTACTATCTTTTCAAGGTCAATCATGGTTCCTGCCATTGCGTCTTCCATACAGTACACACCCGGTTTCAGACGGATTATCTCACCTGATTTCACTGCTTCCAGTAACCGGTAATACAGGTAACGGTTGCCGATAATCTCCTTACGGGTGATATATCCTCTATGTTGCTCTATCAGAAGTCTCAATTTATCATCCATATTATCCTTGTCTTATATGTACAAATATACGGCATTTATCTCTAAGTGCCGTATATTTGTACATATTTTCTTTCCCTACCTCGCTTAAAAAATATGTTTTATAACTATTTGATTTTTTAGTATGGTCGCGTTGTTTTTGTGCACCTTTTTGAAATACTAAGTTTCGCCTATAAAAAATGGATTTATTACCGTAAATTTGATTTATCCACATGGAAAACAGCTTATCGGTCAAGGAAAACACTTTATTGATTTCAGTAATAATGTCTTTTTCCAGCAGTTTTTTACGGCCGCCTGTACTGAACTTGCAGATGTCAGGCTATGTCGTTTTATAAACGATCCGGATGTAATACGCTCTGCTTCGCCGTCTTTGGCAATAGCATAGAGTAATTCTTTCTGTTTTTCAGGGATATTTGATAATATTTCACGGAAAATCGTATCATTCGCCGCAATCATGTTGTTGATAGCTGCTCGTATCATTTCCAGCGTACAGATTTCCCCTTCCGGGGTGTCGGCAAAAGCTTCGTTAAAAGTTTTCTGAATGTAGAACGTATGCCCTTTAAACAGGGTATAAACCCGTTCTACATCTGCAACTTCGATTCGGCGGTTCCGCTTCAGGAAATGTCCGACAATGAACGGGATATATATATATCCGGAGCAATTGCGGTCAACTCAAGCATATCCGCACTATGATAAAATCTCATCCAACGTATATTCGGGACGATCTATATCACCTAACTCTATATTAAATGTCGGTGTACCGGAAAGCGGATCAAATCCAAATTTTCCACTGATTGTTTCCGTTCGTGACAGACTTTATCAGGCGGGCCGATTCCTGTATACGATCACAAAAATATTCGGGTTCTATTTTACCGGTTACGATAAAGGGATTTATAACTTTTGCCATATACTCGATCTTTTCAGCAAATATAATTATTTAATTCGAATTATTCAAATCGAATAATTTCATTTGCCTCTAATAATGGTTTTCATTTGCATTATAAAAGAACAATAGTTACCTTTGTAATAGCCATTAATGTAACGACCATTAAATTAATGATCATTAAAACAGTAAAGTCATGAAGTTTTACGATCGTACACAAGAGTTGGAATTACTCCGGGATATCAATAAACAATCACGAAACACAGCTTGTTTCACGGTGATGGTGGGACGCAGGCGCATCGGTAAAACCTCTTTATTGCTCGAAAGCATGAAAGGTGAAAAGTTTCTCTATCTCTTTGTTTCACGTAAAAGCGAAGTCCTTCTGTGTGAACAATTTCAACAGGAAATAAAAGACAGTCTGGAACTGGAGATTTTCGGAAACGTAACTGAGTTTCGTATTTTATTCGAACAACTGATGATACACGCCACTCAAACACATTTCACACTGATCATCGATGAATTTCAGGAGTTTGACAATATTAACAGTTCCATTTTCAGTGATATTCAAAATATCTGGGATAGATACAAAGAGCAGGCAAAAATAAATTTCATCGCTTGCGGGTCGATATATTCCATGATGAAAAAAGTTTTTGAAAATAACAAAGAGCCTCTATTCGGGCGCCTTACTTCAAAAATCATTTTAAAGCCTTTCAGAATTTCAACAATCAAAGAAATTTTGAAAGATTATAATCCGGAATATACCCCGGAAGATCTTCTGGCCTTTTATCTTATCACAGGCGGTGTTGCTAAATATGTTGCTTTACTAATGGAAGCCGGAGCTGTCACTTTCAATCAAATGATCCGCTATACCATTCGACCGGATTCTCCTTTTTTATCGGAAGGACGTGATTTACTGATATCAGAGTTCGGACGCGAATATGCTACTTATTTTTCCATTTTACAATTAATAGCTTCCGGAAAGACCAGCCAAAGTGAAATAGATTCGATCATTGGAAAAAATACGGGCGCCTATCTGGCTAATCTCGAAAAAGAATATTCCCTGATCAACAGAAACAAACCGATGTTTTCAAAACCGGAAAGCCGCAACAGTCGCTGGTGCCTGAATGATAATTACCTGATGTTCTGGTTCCGTTTCATATTCCCGAATCTGTCAATGATTGAACTGGGAAAAAACAATATGCTGGAACAATTCATCTTAAAAAATTACGAACAATACAGCGGGCGCATCCTGGAACGCTATTTCAGAGATATGATAGCTGAAAGTGAAGACATCACGGATATCGGAAATTACTGGGATAACAAAGGTGAGAATGAAATAGACCTTATCGCCCTCAACCGATTCGAGAACAAGGCATTAATAGCAGAAGTCAAACGAAATTTTCACAAGATAAATGTAGCCCGCCTATACGAAAAGGTTGCAACAATAAAAAAACAGTTGGCACATTATACGCTGGATATAAAAGGATTATCAATGCAAGATATGTAAATCTTTATAGATATGATATTACTCTCAAACATAGATTTCACCCTCCCGCTGGCTGATCCGGTATTGAAGTTCTTACTGATACTGCTGATCATCCTGGCGGCCCCGCTCCTGTTGAATAAACTCAGGGTTCCACACCTGCTGGGACTGATCATTGCCGGAGCCATTATCGGGCCGAACGGCTTTAACCTTGTCCTGCGCGACAGCAGTATCATTCTTTCGGGGACAGCAGGGTTACTTTATATCATGTTTCTGGCCGGGCTGGAAATAGACATGGGGGATTTTAAGAAGAATAGCGGGAAAAGCCTTGTATTCGGGATGTATACGTTCCTGATCCCTATGATACTAGGGACGGTCGTTGGATTATGGGTGCTTGATTTCAGCATGGAGACGTCCGTACTGCTCGCCAGTATGTTCGCATCCCATACACTGATCGCTTATCCGATCATCAGCAAGCTGGGGATCAGCAAAAACAATGCTGTCAGCATAACCGTCGGCGGGACCATGATCACGGATACGCTGGCTTTACTGGTGCTGACAATTATTGTCGGGATGGCGACAGGAAATGCCGACAACGCTTTCTGGATACGCCTGGGCGTTTCCATCGTTATTTTTGCCTTGATTGTGTTACTGGTGTTTCCCTTTATCGGACGGTGGTTCTTCAAACGGGTACACGATAATATTTCGCAATATATATTCGTGCTGTCGATGGTGTTCTTCGGTGCATTCCTTGCCCAGTTAGCGGGGATGGAAGCGATCATCGGCTCTTTCCTTGCAGGACTGGCCCTGAACAGGCTGATTCCGCAAAGTTCGCCGCTGATGAACCGTGTAGAGTTTGTCGGGAACGCGATCTTTATCCCCTTCTTCCTGCTGAGTGTGGGGATGCTGATCGATTACCGGGCTTTCTTTACCAGCTTCGAAACGATCAAGGTCGGTATGGTCATGATCATCGTGGCTACGGCTGCGAAATATGCGGCAGCCTGGCTGACACAAAAGACCTTCCGGCTGTCGGTCGACCAGCGGAGTGTTATTTTCGGACTGAGCAACGCCCAGGCGGCAGCTACACTGGCAGCCGTCATGGTCGGGTATAACGTGATCCTGGGAACCGATGCCAACGGTGCTCCCATACGACTCCTGAATGAGAGCGTACTGAACGGTACGATCCTGATGATCCTGGTGACCTGCGCCATCGCCTCCTTCTCCGCCCAGAAAGGAGCGCATAATATAGCGATGAAGGAATCCGAGGAGGAGACAGAAGACAAAGATACGAAGGACGAACATATCCTGATCCCCGTCAGCAATGAGGAGACGGTTGAAGAACTGGTCAACCTCAGCCTTGCCATAAAATCAAAAACGAATACCAGCGGGTTATATGCTCTCAAAGTGATAGACAACCAAAATTCGGACGACAAGACACTAAAATCCTCCAAACGGGTATTACAGACCGCTGTCGATACCGCCGCGGCCACCGACACGCGGTTGAAAGGATTGCTCCGCTACGACCTGAGCATCTCCAACGCCATTACCAGCGTCGTGAAGGAACGGGAGATAACCGACCTGGTCCTCGGGTTGCATAAGGAAAAGGACATACCGGCTGCATTCCTGGGAAATATTGTTGAAAACGTATTGCACCACAGCAGCGTAACGACCTTTATCTACAAACCGGTACAGCCCCTGGCCACCATTAAACGCCACCTGATTATCCTGCCGGACCGGGCGGAAAAGGAAATCGGCTTCATACCGGTCATGAACCGGGTATGGAACGTGTTGCAGAATACCGGGGCAAAAGTCGTGTTCTACGGTTCGGAGGATACGCTGAAAGCCATCAAAAAACTCTTCGCCAAAAGAGCGGGAGAAATATCATATGTGAACTTCAGCGACTGGGATGATTTCCTGATCGTGTTCCGGGATGTGAAAGCGGACGACAGCATGTGGGTGATCTTCAGCCGGAAAGAAGGTTATTCCTACGACCCCGTAATGCCGCGTATCCCCGGTTATCTGAACAAGTATTTCCAGAGTAACAGCTTCATCCTCTCCTACCCGATCCAGGCTAGTATGGACGAAGGGACACGGTACCTGACGTGAAAACAAATCATAAACAGTGAACAGTAGTTGACATATTTCAGTTATATTTGCAGACTGGAACAGATAAGTAATCAAGAAAATAATGAATAAAGCGTTACATAGAATGGGAGAATATGTCATGTTGATGGGGAAATCCATATCAATACCTGACAGATGGAGCATGTTCTTCAAACAATTGATAAAAGAGATATACAAGCTGGGTGTCGATTCTCTCTGGATCGTGGTTATCATTTCAGTATTTATCGGTACGGTTATCGCCATCCAGATATCATTGAATATCAGTTCACCGCTGATCCCTAAATTTACGATCGGGTATACGACCCGCGAAATTATCCTGCTGGAGTTTTCATCCTCCATCATGTGTCTGATCCTAGCCGGTAAAGTGGGAAGTAATATCGCCTCCGAGATCGGAACCATGCGTGTAACGGAACAGATCGATGCGATGGAAATTATGGGAGTCAATTCGGCTAACTTCCTGATTATGCCGAAAATTGCCGGACTGATGATCTTTATTCCGGTACTGGTTATTTTCAGTATGTTTACAGGAATTATGGGAGGTATAGCCGCCAGCCATTCGACAGGAACAGGTATGACGCCGGCCTCTTTCGAATACGGCTTGCAGTTTTATTTCAATGAATTCTATATATGGTATTCTATTATAAAATCTGTCGTTTACGCCTTTATAATCTCATCGATAGCCGCTTATTTCGGTTATTATGTGAAAGGGGGAGCACTCGAAGTCGGTAAAGCGAGTACGAATGCTGTTGTAATGAGCAGTATCATGATCCTGCTGGCAGACGTAATAATGACCCATTTAATGCTTACGTAAGAAATGATAGAAGTAAAAAACATAACGAAATCATTTGAAGGCCGCACAGTGCTGAATGATATCAGCGCCGTTTTTGAAACAGGGAAGACCAATCTGATCATCGGACGAAGCGGTTCCGGAAAAACAGTCCTGATCAAAAATATCATCGGCCTGATGAAACCGGATTCGGGTGAGATCCTGTACGATGGGCGCGACCTTACTTCCATGGATAAATTGGAATTGAACATGCTTCGCAGGGAAATGGGCATGCTGTTCCAGGGATCAGCCTTGTTCGACAGCATGACGGTTCTTGAAAATGTGATGTTCCCGCTCAATATGTTTTCTAATGATTCTTATAAAGAAAGAGAAAAAAGAGCCATGTTCTGCCTGGAACGCGTGAATCTTGCGGAAGCGGAACATCTGTATCCGTCGGAGATCAGCGGTGGTATGATGAAACGTGCCGCTATTGCCCGCGCGATCGCATTGAACCCCAAATATCTTTTCTGCGACGAACCCAATTCCGGACTGGACCCTAAAACGTCCCTGCTGATAGACGACCTGATCCACGATATTACAACGGAATATAAGATGACCACGGTTATCAACACCCATGACATGAACTCCGTAATGAATATCGGGGAAAACATCATCTTCATCAAGGAAGGTGTTAAAGAATGGCAGGGAACAAAAGACCAGGTCATCACCTCCAACAACAAAGCCCTCAACGACTTCATCTTCGCATCCGACCTGTTCCGGAAAGTCAAGGAGGTGGAGATGCATCAGGACGATGGAATATGAGAATTGAAAATTACTTGATAGAAAAAGAGAGACGGTTGTTAAATCAAATGAGCATTTAACAACCGTCTTTTTAATTTTCAAATTCTAATTTTTAATATCCAAATATCTCTTCTTTACTCAGTTTCGTTACCGGTCCGTACTGTTCCAGGGACTTCAGATCCAGGTCCTTTTCATCTCCCAGTACACAATAGGTATAGGTACGTCCTTTTACCCATTTCTCCTGGAAGGCTTTGATATCGGTAAGGGTCATGGAAGGTACTTTTTCAAACAGTTCCTTCCTGCTGTCGGTATTCAATCCCAAATCCTGTGCATTCAGATACGACCATAACACTCCGGATTTTGTGATACGTTCCGTACGCATACGGGTTATCAAAGCTTCTTTTGCCAGATTGAACGCTTTTTCCGACTCCGGCATATTGTTGATAATATCATCAAAGGCTTTCATTGCATCGATCATTTTATCATTCTGTGTAGCAATAAACGTACGGTATACATACGGATATTTCAATTTCGAAGGAGTGATAAGATATGCCCCTGCAGAATAAGCCAGTCCGCGGGCTTCACGCATTTCCTGAAATACGATCGCATTCATTCCGCCACCGAAATATTCATTGTACATGTTCAATGTCGGCTCGATCGACGGATCGAATTTCTCGCCACGATTGGATACGGCTGAGAAATAAATCTGTTTGGCATCATATTGTGCCAGCAAAACTTTATTTTTCGGTGTTTCCTGTTGCTTGAACTCTGTTGCGGCCGGAACAGGAACAAGTTTTTCCGGAACATTATGATACTGTTTAACGATATCCAGTAAAGCCTGCGGTTTTTCAGGCCCGTAATACAGTATCTTATGTTCATAGGTATTTATCTTATGGATACGGTCGACCAATTCCTGAGGATCCATCTGTTGTAATTCAGCTGTAGAAAGGACATGTGTAGCCGGAGATTGCGGTCCCCAGATAGCATATTGAATCAGTTTATTGAAATTCTGTCCCTGGTTCAATTTAGCATCCGTCCGTTTTTTCAGAATATCGTCAGCCAGATTACCGTAAGTATCCTTGTCCACTTGGGCATCAGCCAGAATCTCCTCAAAGAGAGCCATTGCTTTCGGCATATTTTCCTTCAGGCCTTCCAGCATGACATACGTGCGGTCCGCTCCCGGGAAAACATTGAAGTAGCATGCCAAACGATAAAATTCTTCATTGATCTCTTTCAGGCTTTTCTTTGAAGTACCGAGATATTTCATATATTCGAAAGCCGTACCCATCGCCTTATCGTTGTTCGTTCCCATCTCAAAGACATACATCAGAGAGAAAACATCGTTCGTCATATTCTGTTTGTAAAGAACAGGAATATCCGACTTTGCTGTCAGCTTCTGCAAATCCTTGTCATAATCGAGAAATACAGGTTCTATCGGAGCAACCTCTACTGCCTGTATTTCCTTAAGGAACACGCTTGAGCTGTCGCGGTTCATTACGATAGGAGTAATTTTAGGTTTGTCGATTTTCTTCTCATTCGGATCCTTGCCCTCTCTTTTGTAGATCAAAGCATAATTATCTCCGAAATACTTATTGGCAAAGTCGACGATCTGTTGTTTGGTCACTTTACTTAAACGTTCCAACTGAGCTACCTCGTCTTTCCAGTCAACACCATTTATAAAAGCAGAAACAAACATATCTGCCCGGCTACTGTTATTATCCAGGCGATACATTTGCATCAGTTTATAATTATTGATCGCAGCCTCCAGCAACCCTTCATCGAAATCTCCCTTTTTCAGTTTTTCTATCTCTGCAAGGAAAAGATCTTTCACATCGTCCAGCGTTTGCCCTTGTTTCGGACGGCCACTCATTACAAATGCATTATAATCGGCCATACCATAAGTACCTGCATAACAACTCAGTACTTTCTGCTGTTGAACCAGATCCACATCCAGCAAACCGGCTTTGCCGTTATTTACGATTTCGCCAGTGAGGTTCAGCAAATCTTCTTCCGGAGACGATGCGCCCGGGAAACGCCATCCCAAAGTCACATTTTCCGCATCCACGCCTAATACCTCTTTCACAACCGGAGCCTTGACGGGTGATTCATGGGTTACCGGCAACTTCGGTAAATTCGGGTTCGGTTGCAGATGACCGAAATATTTATTGATAACCTCAATTGTTTTATCCGGGTCAAAGTCGCCCGACATACAAATTGCCATATTATTCGGCACATACCAGGTATTATGATAGTTCTTTATATTGGTAATCGAAGGATTCTTGAGGTTTTCCTGAGTACCAAGTACTGTCTGGGTTCCATAAGGATGATCCGGGAAAAGAGCGCTCAAAACGGCCTCATATACTTTACGACCATCGCTGGTTAAAGACATGTTCTTTTCTTCATAAACGGTTTCCAGTTCCGTATGGAAACCACGGATTACATTGTTTTCAAAGCGGTCCGCCTGGATTTTAGCCCAGTTGTCGATCTGATTGGAAGGAATATCTTCCGTATAGACAGTCATATCAAATCCCGTATAAGCATTGGTGCCATTGGCTCCGATAGCAGCCATCAGCTTATCGTACTCATTGGGAATAGCATATTTGGACGCTTCATACGAAATACTGTCGATCTGATGATAGATTTCTTTCCTTTCGGCCTCATCGGTAATCTTCCGGTAAACTTCAAACAGTTGTTCAATTTGATCGAGCAGCGGCTTTTCCATTTCATAATTCTGAGTACCAAACTTTTGTGTACCCTTAAACATCAGATGTTCAAAGTAATGCGCTAACCCGGTTGTTTCAGCCGGGTCGTTTTTTCCACCAACTTTGACTGCGATATAAGTTTGGATACGCGGTGTCTCTTTATTGACTGTCAAGTAGACTTTCAAGCCGTTGTCCAACGTGTAGATACGTGCTTTCATAGGATCGTTAGGGACTGACTCGTACTTAAACGGGGAGGTCTCCTTACATGCTGCCACCAGTAATATAATCACGGCCAGCGAAAGAAACGAAATAATTTTACGCATAAGATTTAGATTTAGGAATTCTATGGCGCCAAATATAGGAAATTATACTCTAAAAAAATCCTGTAAGTGATAAAATGCTTAAGGTGTAAACAAAAAAGTATTGAAATCTATCGGAGTCGCTTCTGTTCCTATGCTGTAAAAGTGGTTGGTAATTATCGGAAAACGGTAAGGATCTTCTGTTGGAATGATGATTCCAGTGCCGCCGTTAGTCTCAGAGACCTCACCGTCTACGGATAATTTGACTTTATGAATATGCAAAGGGGTTCCGGCAGCATCTACCAATACGATCTGCAAGGTGTAATCTTTATTTGCAGGAAGCGGTACAGGGAGAATATAAGAACCTTTTTTCGTTGTTCCGCCTGCAATAAACTCACTCTTGGGTATATTGACAACGATCTTGTCGCCTGCGTTTGAACTCATCGGACTTATGATAAAATCATCCGGAGTTTGTTTGAGCAGAAAGTTACTTTTGTTTTGTATCGTATACAACTCAATATGTAAAGCGCTTACTTCGACACCGTTTATTTGGGTCGGAATATGATTGAAATACCCCGACACTCCGGCTACACGACGATACAAATCCACATATCCGGTATTGCCGTTTAGAAGACTTAGCGTGAAAACAGAAGAACTGGCGAATAACTCCGAAACTGCAATATCAGCACGCCCTTTGCCGGTAGCCAGTATGGCATTAGCATCCTTCAATAAGGTACCGGTAACCAGGTCGGCCCGAATCGCATCCGGCAGGCCATACGTATCCCCGGCCCGGTCATCCAACCCGATTGCCAGGAAAGTATATTCCTTCTGAGGCTGAAAGCCTCCATATTGCACCTTATATTTCTGCTCCCGTGTGGAAAGCCCGTTTTCAGCTCCTGCGACATACTGCCAGTTTATATTCTCAGAGGCCACACAACGGGCATCACCTGTTGTGCCATCGAAAATATACAATTGTACCTGTCGGACATGTTGAAGGTTGGCCGGACCAGTTAATAAGGTACGGGTCATCAAATCAGGAGAGGTGTTAAAGACTAACATTACCGGTTCTTTATCTTTACCGGGCTCTCCTACATCTTCGCTACTACACCCTAATAAAGAGAAGAGCAATAACGAACAAAGCAGCCTGTATAATCTTGTATATGACAACGTTTTCATATTCATTGTTTTTTTACTATTAATAGTTGCTGAGCTTAAGTACCCAGGGTACTTTTTCATCGATATAAACCTTAATCAGATTGATACCCGGAGACAAGCGTAACCGATATTCAGTTGCCGGATAGGATACCGAATCGACCAACCGTCCGCTAACATGGTAAACTTCGCAACGGGTCATTGTTGCAGATGTAGCACGCACGACCACCTCATCCGTTCCTTCTTTGTAACAGAAGATACGGTTTTCATCGGATATACCGTTTTCACTATTGGTCATTGTCTCTTTTCTCAGATAAAAACGCCCGACATTGGTTGAGAGATTCCCCAATACGATTGTTGTTTCAGGAGTATCGAGTGAATATTGTAGTCCTTTCTCTGCATCGAACAGGTTCCACCCGGTCCATTCCCCATTTTCTGTTTTGCGAACTGATAAACTTACATCCGCAGGAGTCCGCAGATAAAATCCAAGCAGGATCTCCGCAGCATCGTCAAGTTGCTGGATATCGAGTGCTTTTTCATCCGCAATACTGAAAAGAGCGACAGAGGGACGAACTTCATTATCGATAAGAATCCCAGCGTCTTCTCCCGCCACATATTTTTTATCCGCCATCGGATTCCATCGGATCAAGGCGTTGCTCTCCGCCTGCCCGGCGGACGCAGTCAAAAAAAGAGAGGCAGGATCCGGCTGTGCCGGGACAACCGTACTTTTCAACTTGTTTTCCGTGCCGGGAGCAGAGACCAGCATAGCTTCCGTAAACCTGACCGATTGGCTGGCAGACGGAGACTCTATGGTTATGAAAAATGACTGCATGGGGGCAATCCGGGTATAACCGACACCGTTACTTAATAGCTGCCCATCTGCTTTGATAGTGGAATTACTGCTATTGCCATCATAAACCTGCACAGATTTTACCCCGGGATTCTCTTTCATAAATTCAGAGATATCTATGTGAGACATGAACATATTTCCCACCAGAAAATATGTTCCGGCCGTTTTATTTGTCAATGTAACCAAGATCGGGAAGGAAACACCTTGGGTATTATTTTCATAGATAAAACGACCGACTCCCGAACGGGCGATAGTCTCTTTTATGCCCGTACCCTGATTGTTCGTAGTCACATATTCATACTCGGTATGTTCCTTGGGGAAACGAAATATGAGCGGCAAAGTAGCTGTACCCTGCACAGCTTTCAGAGAAAAACCTTTTCCCATACTGTATTCCTGCGCCAATGCATTAAATGGCTCCGTCCATTGAGTTTCCGTAGGTTTTACGGTTACTTTTCCATTCCTCAATGTTTGACCGACAGCATCACTGGCCCATAAACGTTGATAAATACGGGGATTAAAACGATTTTGCGGTGCTGAACCAACATTCAGCGATGTAAATGGTGCCGGATTTCCTCCTGCCGGAATAAACATATCCCCGGTTACCATACTCTTCAACGGAGCCGCAAGCATATAATAACGATCCGGATTAAGCGTCAGGTCTACCCAGGCTTTTTGATAGATCAACAGATGAGTTTTTACGACCTCTCCTCCGGACTCAAAATAAATATTATTACATCCGTTTTGCTCTATGTTGGTCAGAACCGGATAAATATTGCAATCAGAAGGAATGGTCACGTTGGTACATATCAGCGGCGAACCATTGGTCCAGTTTTCCCAATGGTTCCAATCGGAATTTTCCGGATTGATCTTCCAGGTTGTATTCAAAGGATGCACTTTAAAAAACGGATCGGATACGATCTTTCCATTCTTATCTTTCACGATCAGATCAAACCGTCCGGATGTGGATATGGGACCGATCACCCAACTAAAAGAGCCGTCGGCACTCGTTATGGAATAAGAAAGTCCATTGATACCGAGGGCAGTACAAAACAAGGTATAATTATTCCCCTGAATGCCGCTACCGGTAACCGTAAGATTGTTGTTTTGACAAATCGGCCCCACATTGACATTAGTAAGACCGGTACGGTCGCCCGGACACGATTCCTCATCGATACAATCCGGTATGCCATCTCCATCGATATCATGACGAAAAAATAAGCCGTATAACTTCAGATTATTTAATAGATCGGCCACACCGTTCACCGTAATACGAACTTCATCAAAGGGGCTCCTGGGGCGCATCATCAAATATTCCTTATCTCCGTAGCCGATAGCATCCAAGCCCAACACACTCCAGTTTGTAAGCGTCTCGCCTGTAGAAGTGCCCTTATAATAGGTTTCCATAGTCATCCAGTTCCCGACCGCAACACCTGCCAGATAAGTCGACTGGTCTATGATCAACCCCAAATTATGAGTCGCATTCAATACACCGCCCACCTTAACTGCTATCTTTATGGAAGAAGCTACACCTATACCGTTGACAGAGGTATAGGTCGCCGGATTATTATCGATAAAATTTTCGAGGTTCAATATTGTACCGCCAACGCTTGCTAAGGCATTGATTCCGGTTACCGCATAATTGATAGCTGCCCCGGTATTATCCGTCGATATGATCGTCGTACTACAGTCAATCGGACTGCCATAACAACTCAAGGTCGCCGGTTCGACAAATGCGCCATAAATGCGTAATGTGGAAATGTCCGTGGAAAGGACGCCACTTTTCCATAAGGCTATTTCATTGAAATTCTTGTCGGCAGGAACAACAATACTGTAACGAACTTTCAAAGAAGAATCGCTACCGATAGCCCCAACCGATATTACGTTTGTATTATCTATTACCTTTTCATACGTTTTTGTCTGGTTATTATAGACCCTTATCTGGAAGAACTGGAGCAGATTAGCGCTTAATAACGTAGACTTGGACTCAACAACGAAACCAACCCTCTTTGCCGTACCATCACTAAAAGTTCCGCCATTCTTTTTTATACCTACGATCTGTAAGTTATCTGCAATGTTCAAGCCTCCGTTATATTCGGCGTAAGTACTCATACTGGCATCGATAATATTCTCTTTATGAGTCATATTACTCAATGAAATCAGGCTTCCGCTGGATTCGTTGATAGTAGTCGACAAGGATACACCGGCTACAGGTTGGTTACAGGCATCGGATACTGCAGTCTGTATCCCTTTGATAATGGTTACCAGTCCGGTATCTCCATCAGAGGCTGTTGCCCGGAACACATAGTCACCGGTTACACCGGCTGTCATATTCGTAACCGTTCCGGTAGATGAGACGGCTACATTTTCTCCGGAGGGCTGGCTGACCACCTCCCATTTTGTGATGTCACTGTTTCCCGTAAGTTGGTAAGTCGTTTGCTCCGCACAAATCGCGGTATTCACGGTTAGCCCTAAATTGTGATGGTGAGGGACTGTCAGAGGGTCATAGATATAACCGTAATAGACAGATTTAGTACTTGTGCTTACTGCGCTAGTAAAAGATAATCTTGCCTTATTGAAGGCTTGGTCGGCAACGACAGATACCTGAACCATTCCTTGCGAAAGGACTCCCAATCCCAGGACAGAGGGATCTAAGGTTGTAGTAGATGTCTTACCTTTACTATCAGTAAGTATCAGCTTCGTCGTGGCAAGTAAACTAATATTCAATATTCCTGCATCTTTATATTTAAAACCTATTTCAGTTCCGGCGGGATAATCATTAGTCCAAGCTAACTCGACATAGGCAGTTCCGATAAGGGAACTGACCGTAGCGAAATCCGTCAGATTAGGAGTGATCAAGTTTCCTGCATTACTAACAGCTAGTACAGGAGCTCCGTTTGCACTTAACCCGGCTATCGAATTATTGGTAGTCAATGTTTTTTCCACAGCATCCCCCACGAAAGCATACCTGATCTTCAGTTCTCCGATAGCAGCCAAAGCGACTCCTGTATTTACAAGGCCGATCTCATCAAAATCCTTGGTAGACGAGACGGTTAGATAAGACACTGCTTCCTGTTGCCCAGGCAGTTGTATCAGATGAAGACTAAGCGCACTTGTATTTTGCCCCTCTTTTACGAGAATTGTTTCCTGAAGTGTCCCTCCCTTATACAACATAATACCTATGCCCTTCAATACATTCAGGGATAAAATACTGCTATTTCCCCCCGCTTGTATGCAAAAACCTGCTGTAGTACCTGTCGGATATACATTTTTAAGATCCTTGATCCGTACAACAGGACCTACCGCCACATCTACTCCGACTACCCCGCTGAACGTGGCGTAATTATTCAGATTCTCATCCAGCAAATAATCCATATTTTGTACACCGGAAGCCACTTTCGCCACGTTGACCAAATTATTGATCAAGCAATCGGGAGCAACTAATGCTTTGCGTGTCAGGCTCTCTGCCGTACGTATGTTAAGTACGGAAAAAGCAAACAGAATGATTAACAGAGGTATATACTTTCTCATGATTTATTAAACTCTAAAAGTGCCGGATATATGTATTGATTGTACAGGAAACAGGGCGAAGCGATGTTTGAATCGCCTCGCCTGTTATTATCAGGATATATTCTCCTTATTCAACGACTAACTTATGGATGAATTCCCAGTTATCGTTTACACGAAGCGTTATGATTTGTCCTTTGAAAAGATCTTCAGGCTCTTCGGTTTCTCCTCCTCCGGGATTTTCCGGATCTCCGGGTTTGGCCATTGTCTTCTCGCCAATGGTATATAAATGGTTGCGCACGAAACTATAACTACCGGTCGATTCGTTTGCGATTGCTACGTTATCTTTATTTACAACATTTGTCTGGGCTGTTGCCAA
Source organism: Parabacteroides sp. AM58-2XD (assembly GCF_003463685.1). Classification (NCBI taxonomy): domain Bacteria; kingdom Pseudomonadati; phylum Bacteroidota; class Bacteroidia; order Bacteroidales; family Tannerellaceae; genus Parabacteroides; species Parabacteroides sp. AM58-2XD. The sequence continues at coordinate 1,999 of NZ_QSDP01000105.1, read as the reverse complement.
ATTTACCGTCCAGTATTTTATAATTGTATTAGCGCCGTCTAATAATTGCAGTTCTAATGTACTCCTATTTTGGTTGGCAAATGGAATAACGAAATTACCGGCAAATACGGTTCCTTTTTTCGCATTAAAATCAGCACGCATAGCTACGGGTATCGCCCAGGTAGGGAACTGTTCGGTGCCGGCATCCTGGTCGTTTAACAGACCATCGTCGTTCGTATCCATCGGATTGGCAGTGAACCAGTCGCTTAATGTAATCTGATAGAGAATAACTGTATTGTCGGCTCCTGCTGCATCATGGAATTTGGTGTTTGCTGTTGCTGAAGTTTTTCCGTTTACGACATATTTCACGTTCGCTCCTCCCGTTTTTCTGAAGCTACTATTGAAATTAGTCATTTCTAATTGTGTGTTTTTTGCTGAGGCTACCAAACGCAGGGTAACAGCGTCTTTATTATCTACTTTAGCCGGAATATTTTTAAAATAACCGAAAGCACCTGCCACCTGGCGGTGGAGATAAAGAACGTTGTTAGCGACATTGGCCGTCAATGTAAAATTCCGATTGGCGTCTACGGTAATTTTTTGGATGGAACCGGCAAACACTTCTTCTCCATCTGTTGTGGTCGTCGCAGTTACATAGCTAAACGTATTCGCGCCTGACCAGCCTTTTATGATATCGGTAAGAGCCGGAGAATAGGCATACTTAGAGCCGGAAGAGGTATAACCGATCGCATAGACTAAGTAATTACCCGGATCCAGGCCGAGATTACTTCCATTTGTAATCTCGGTTTTCAGATTCAATGTCGTATAACGCCCATGATCCGCAGAGCCGTCATTTGCAGAACCGTTATATATAATTCCGGAGGGAGAAGATGCGTCGCTCCACTGATTATACTCTTTATCAAAAACACAGCCGGTGAGAGCATCACCCGTTCCTAAAGAGAATATCGCGACCTTCACTTTATCGATAGTCTGTGTCGCCTCCAAACTGTATAGCGGACGTCCTGCCTTTGTGGTCAGACCGTCACCGGTATTAGCCACACGAAGGATCAATTCCTGTCCTGTTCCGGATTCCGGACCCGGATCATCTTTCGGGTCACCATCGTTACTACATGCAGAGAACAAGAACATGCCTGTCGCTGCTAAACATAAAAACTTCTTCATCATTTTGAAAATTAAAGTGAAACAATAATTGTTACTTACTGATTTGTCAGTTGATTACCAAACCGTGCTGTTGCTCCCAGTTATCGTTTACCAACATGTAAATCAAAAATTCTCCGTTACCGTTGTACACATATCTTAATACAGTCAGTTCATTTCTCTTCAGGATAATATTCATTCCTTTGGGAGAGAAAGTCGAAAGATCGTACTTATCAGTAGCATAGAAGTTTAGTTTTAACAGCGAATATCGATCTTTTCCGGAAGGCGCCAATACTGTTTTTATAACAGTTTCCTGAACATCCTGCCGGTCAAATCGTTTATAAACGGATGTTGATTCAGTGTAATTAAAGTGACGGTCCACTCGTTTAAAGAGACTGTCAATTGTGTTATCGGAATGATTTGCAGAACGAGGTAAATTTACCAGATGAACGATTAATTTACCTTTTACACGTTCCATATCTACAGTATAGAGATAATTCTCCGCATCATATACCAGTGTATCATCGGCCAGGTAAAGGTCATCGCTTTCCCGGTTACCAATGTGTAAAATTGCTTTTTGAGGATCATCCTTTAAAGGACTGTCATCCGATAATCCTCCCCATACGGTAAATACATATTTTCCGAACGGAATATTATCTGATAATCCGACAGAATATACTTTTTCATCTCCTATTATATTAAATACATTTTTATGTTCAATTACCTCTCCTGTATTGACATCTGACAAGGTATAATAAAGAGTAGGAATATATTCCCGAAAAGACAGATTTTTCTTCCTTATATTCTTCCAATTCCACATTGTTGATATTAAAATAATTTTTATCTTTAACAGCTATATTTATTT
>NZ_QSDP01000104.1:0-22994 GCF_003463685.1 Parabacteroides sp. AM58-2XD | reverse complement strand
ATTCTAATTTTTGTCTTTACAAAATTCCTGATTATTTGATGAAAACTTATCCTGTTTTCCATAAAGTATTATGGAGAATACGGATTTTATTTTCTAAAAAAAGTATACAAAACGGAATCGCCATAGAATGGCATTAAAGAAGTCTTCAAATTCTATCTGTCATAAAATCAGTACAATACTATCTATCAAGGATTAGTTGCTATATACTTAAAGAACCATAGTTCTACTAAGACTATGGAAATGATACATATATAATATAAACCAGAAAGGCAACAACCTTTCACAAATTAAACTATTATGCAAAACAAATTAAAAGGATGGATCGCTCCGAATAGCGTTACCAAAGACCCGAATGACAAAATCCTGATTCTTGATCCTGCAGGACATGTAGGCATGACGGAGATTTATAAGGAAATGAGGGAAGAAGATACCGGCTTGCGACCGGAAACTTTAACCCATGTCGTTACCCTTTTCGAAAGGATTGTTGCCCGTTTTCTAATGAACGGATATTATGTGAATACCGGTTTGTTTTATGCTGTTCCCCGCTTCTCCGGAGTCATAGAAGGAGGACGTTGGGATCCGACAAAGAACAATATCTATGTATCTTTTATCCAAGACAAAGTGTTACGTGAAGAAATCGCCAAAACGGATGTTGTCCTTCAGGGAGAAAAGAATGATGTCATGTACATTCTGGAAACAGAAGATAAGAAAACCAAACTGAAAGACGGTTGTATGACACCGGGACGCAACTTTGCTGTTCGTGGTGCGTTTTTGAAAATAGTGGGTGAGGATGCTTCTGGGGGTATTGCCATCCGCAATAAAGAGAACGATGCCATTACTAAAATAACCGAAGATATGTTTGCCACCAACAATCCCTCCGAACTGATTTTTTTAGTACCTACGGAACTGACCGATGGTGAATATGAACTGACCGTTACCACACAATATACGAAAGGCACTGGAGTAACATTGAAAACACCTCGTTCTGTATCAATTCCAGTGTATGTAGGGACAAAAAGTGGAAGTGATGAAAACGATCGTCCGGAAATAGAATAACCGTGACGTAATAACAAGCAATACTGTCTCTTGTATGGAGATACCGGTGTCGCCCTATGGGAGATAACCTTATCTACATAGCGGAGATAGTACTGTCTCCACGCAGAAGTAAAGGTGAAAACAACAAGAATATCTTAATCTATATTATTAATTAAAAGTTTACATTATGAAGCAAAAGGTACTCTTAGGACTTTTGGTTCCTCTGTCGTTAGTCTCTGTCTCTCTGGCTTTTGCGGTCGAAGATATGTCGGCTACAGAAAAGAGGAACGTTCCGATAAGTCGTAACGATGAGAGAACAAACAGGATGGAGCCGATAGTCGGCCATGTTCAACAAAACGGGAAAAAGGTTAAAGGAAAGATCTCAGATACCGGAGGGGATCCGCTTCCCGGAGCCACAGTACAAATCAAAGGCAGTACGAAAGGTGTGATTGCTGATGTAGATGGAAACTTCGAATTCGATGGTGTTAAAACCAATGAAATATTAGTCGTTTCATACATTGGCATGGAAACTAAAGAATTAACCTATAAGGGCGAAGGTTTCTTGAACATCGTGATGGAGCCCAAGGCTGACCAATTGGAGGAAGTAACGGTTGTCGCTTTTGCCAAGCAGAAAAAAGAGAGTGTGGTTTCTGCCATCACAACGGTAAAGCCGGCAGAGCTGAAAATACCAAGTAGCAATCTGACCACAGCTTTTGCCGGTCGTGTGGCAGGTTTGATATCCTATCAGACAAGCGGTGAACCGGGAAAGGATAATGCGAACTTTTTCATTCGGGGGATCACGACATTCGGGGCTGAAGCTAAAAAGGACCCGCTGATTTTGATTGATGGTATCGAATTGGGAACAGAAGACTTGTCTCGTCTGAATACCGACGATATTGCCAGCTTTACGATCATGAAAGATGCTACAGCTACGGCTTTATATGGGGCACGTGGTGCCAATGGCGTAATCTCTGTAACAACCAAAGAAGGACGTGAAGGTAAGGTCTCTGTTAATGTTCGTGTGGAAAACTCGTTTTCAACTCCTACCGAGAAGATAAAACTGGCAGATCCGGTCACTTATATGCGGATGCATAATGAAGCCATCAAAACACGTGATCCGATGGGGTTGGCATTGTATACCCAAGAAAAAATAACCATGACCGAACGTGGCCTTTATCCGAATCTGTTCCCTGCAACAGATTGGTATGATACCATGTTCCGTGATTTGACGATGAACCAACGTGCAAATATTAGTGTAAGCGGTGGTGGTAAGATAGCCCGTTATTATGTAGCGGCCAATATGACACGCGACAATGGCAATATGAAGGTTGACAAGCGTAACAACTTTAACTCAAATATCAATTTGATGAAATATACGATCCGTTCGAACGTGAATGTGAACTTGACAAAGACCACTGAATTGGTTTTGCGTATGAGTGCGGCATTCGATGATTATTCAGGTCCGATAGGAGGTGGTAGCACCATGTATAATTATGTGATGCAAGCCAATCCTGTTTTGTTCAAGCCTTATTATGAACCGGATGAACAGTATTCTTATGCCAAGCATATCTTGTTTGGTAACTATGGGGATGCTAATTATATCAATCCCTATGCTCAGTCATTAAGAGGATATAACGAATACAGCAAGAACACGATGTTGACTCAGTTTGTTGTGAATCAGAATCTGGATATGATAACCAAAGGTTTGACAGCAAGCGTACTTGTTAATATGGATCGTTATTCGGAATATACGGTGAATCGAGCATATACCCCTTTCTATTATAGCATCAGTTCCTTCGATATACAGGATCAGTCTTACAAGTTGAGCCGTTTGAATCCGACAACCGGAACAGAATGGATCAATTATCAACCGGGAGAACGTAAAATCAACAGTAGTGTATATATGGAAGCAAAAGCGGAATATACCCGTTTGTTTAATGATAAACATAATGTGAATGCTTTGTTTGTTTACACGATGCGTAATCAGAAATCTGGTATTGCGAATAATCTTCAATTGTCACTACCTTATAGAAATATTGGTTTGGCCGGTCGTATGGCTTATAACTTCGACTCTCGTTATTTCGGGGAATTTACTTTCGGTTACAACGGGTCGGAACGTTTTTCGAAGAATAACCGTTGGGGATTTTTTCCATCAGGAGCATTGGGTTGGATGGTTTCCAATGAAGGATTTTTCGAGCCGTTGAAGGATGTATTTCCCCAGTTTAAATTTAAAGGATCTTATGGTATGGCCGGACAGGATCAGATAGGTAGTGGAAATGACCGCTTCTATTATCTTTCGGATGTGAACATGGGTGCAGGTTCTTCCGTTCATTGGGGGACTTTGATGGATTATAATCCTGGCGGAGTAGCGTTTAATCGTTATGCCAATGATGAAATCGGTTGGGAAACTTCTTATAAAATGAATGTCGGTTTTGAAGCAACGACTACTTTTGGTTTGTCGGCTAATGTGGAATATTTTACCGAACGAAGAAAAAACATCCTTTTGAACCGTATCATTCCGGGAACAATGGGTATTGTACCGGCTGTAAAAGCCAATTTGGGTAAAGCGAAAGGGCATGGTGTCGATATGGAATTTAATTATGAAAAGAGTTTCAATAAAGATTTATGGATGACCGGACGTGCAACCTTTACGTATGCAACCAGTGAAGCAGTTGAATGGGAAGAACCGGACTACAGTGCCACTCCTTGGTTATCGAAAGTTGGCAAATCATTAGGACAGGAATGGGGATATATAGCCGAACGTTTGTTTATAGATGATGAAGAAGTAAAAAATTCACCGACACAATTCGGAGAATACAAGGCCGGTGATATTAAATACCGGGATGTGAATGGGGATGGAAAAATATCAGAATTAGATAAAGTGCCTATCGGTTTCCCGACAACTCCGGAAATCAACTATGGTTTCGGTCTTTCAGCCGGGTATAAAGGATTTGATGCCTCTTTCTTTTTCCAAGGTTCCGGACGCCAGTCATTCTGGTTGGATCAAAAGAAGATATCTCCTTTTATCGATGGAAACTCGGGGACAGACCATGACGATGGTATGACCGGACAAAATCAGGTATTACAGGTTATCGCAGATAATTATTGGTCTGAGAGCAACCGTAATCCGTATGCTTTCTGGCCCAGATTGTCCAGTCAAACCATATCTAACAATAATCAAACCAGTACCTGGTTCATGCAGGATGCGACATTCCTTCGGTTGAAGTCGGTTGAAGTCGGTTATACACTACCGAGAGACTTGCTCAAAAAGATCAAAGTACAGAATTTCCGCGTGTATGTCAGTGGAACGAACCTCCTGTGCTGGAGTAAATTCAAGCTATGGGATCCGGAAATGGCAGGTAATGGCTTTGGATATCCGATTCAGCGTGTTTTTAATGTCGGCATTAACTTAGGATTCTAAAACAATAAAAACGAAAGAAAATGAAATCAATATTTAAATATATTTTATGCACATGTGTGGCTGTCACTGCAACATCCTGCGACTTTTTGGATGTCGTTCCGGACAACATTGCAACGGAAGAACACGCTTTTGCAGATCGTTATACGGTCGAAAAATATTTGGCAACCTGTTATTCAAAGTTTCCGGCTACAATGAACAGAAATGCAAACCCTGCTATTTTCGGTGCTCTGGAAATGATTTTGAATACGGAATATGATACGGAAAAAGGTATGCAGTTCGGATTAGGTTTTGATAATTCGACAAGTGCCCTTATCAACTATTGGGGTACTGGAGGATTGTATGCAGGGATTCGTGACTGCAACACTTTTATGAAAGGAATTGTCAATGTCGAAGATCTGGACGAATACGAAAAACAACGTATGATTGCCGAGGTTAAACTGATAAAAGCCTATCTGCACTTCTATTTGTTGTCGTATTACGGTCCTATTTGCCCGCTGCGTGAAAGTCCTCCTGTGACAGAATCGACTCAGGGAGTTCGTGTTTATCGTGAGAAAGTAGACGACTGCTTTCAATACGTTATGGATTTGATCAACGAAGTGATAGATAGTGAAAGTTTACCGTTAGTACTTACCAACCCAGCATCGGAACTAGGTCGTTTTACACAACCGGCTGCTCACATGCTAAAGGCTAAAGTGCTATTGTATTGGGCCAGCCCATTGTTTAATGGAAACACAGATTATAATAGTTTTTTGGATCATAATGGTGAACCGTTCTTTAACCAGGTTTATAACCCTACCCGTTGGACGGCTGCGGCAGAAGCATGTAAAAAAGCAGTAGAAGTGAGTGAAGCGGCCGGTATCCGTTTATATCAAACATCAGACTATGTAGCAACAAAACCGCTGTCCGATCAAACGTTGTTGGTACAAACATTAAGAGGTGTGATTAGTCACAGATGGAATCCTGAACTGATTTGGAGCAATACGGCTTCGATTGTCGGCGGTGGTTTCCAATCCGAATGTTTCACTTATTTTGAAACTTCCACATCATTGGGTAATGTACTGCAAAAAATGAGTGTGCCTTTATCGACAGTGGAACGGTTTTATTCGAAAAACGGTGTTCCTATTGAAGAAGATAATACGTATGATTATGCCAGTCGTTATAGTTTACGTGTCGGTGATGCGGAACATCGCTATTATATTCAGCAAGGCGAACAAACGGCAGCTTTGAATTTTGACCGTGAACCACGTTTCTATTCTACTTTAGGATTTGACAGAGGTAAATGGTATGGAAATTCTTATAAGAATATGCCGGATGACGATGCTGAATGTTTGTTCCCCAAAAATCGTTTCGGGGAAGTGTCTACCGTTGGAAATCCGGGACAGTACAATGCAACCGGTTATTGGCCTAAAAAACTGGTTTCCATCAATAGCTCTTTCCGGGATGCCAACAGTATCACTTGGGAATCTTATCCTTTCCCTGACATGCGTTACGCAGATTTGTTGTTAATGTGCGCTGAAGCTTTGAATGAATCGAAGGATGCACCGGATGCCGAAGTGTACAAATATATCGATATGGTACGCGAACGTGCCGGTCTTAAAGGCGTTGTCGAGTCTTGGGGTAAATATTCCAAACAACCGAACAAACCGACCACGAAGGAAGGAATGCGTGATATAATCCGACAGGAACGTAAAATAGAATTGGCATGTGAAGGTTCTTATTACTGGGATAGCCATCGTTGGAAAACTGCTCTGGCTGAGCAAAATCGTATCATTGAAGGTTGGAATATCAATGCTTCAGATGTTAAAAACTATTATACACCAACTGCCATTTATGAGCAATCTTTTGAGTTTAAAAACTATTTTGCTCCTATACCTGAGTCTGAAATAGTAAAGAATCCGTTATTAAGACAGAATATGGGATGGTAATTATTAATCTATATTATTTATGATATACGTATGAATACCAGATATTTAAAGTTTACATTATTACTTCCGTTTCTTTTTTCTTGTTCAGAAAAAGAGCAGTTACCGATTAGTGAAAGCTTAGGTAAGCCGGGAGTTGTTACAAATGTTGTAGTTGAACCTACAGCCGGTGGTGCTGTTGTCTCATATAAAATTCCTAATACAGAAGATTTGTTGGCAGTGAAATGTTTATATACTACGACTAATGGTAAGGAATATGAGGTGACTACCTCATATTACGAAGATAAATTAGCGATCCAGGGTTATAATGATACTTTGGAACATACAGCAACTCTTTATGCGGTAAATCGTGCTCAGGAATTGTCAGATCCGATAGAAGTGAAGTTTACCCCATTAGAATCTGCTTTGACTAAAGCTGTCAAATCAGTAGCAATTGAACAAGACTTTGGCGGTGCACGTTTTAGCTGGAGGAATCCGGAAAAAGCTCCTCTTAATATTGAATTTTTAGCTCCGGATTCTACCGGGCAAATGTCAACCATGAATATTATGATGAGTGATATTGATGAGAATGTTTACAACATCAGAGGGTATGCTCCGGAACCTAAGAATTTCTCTATGATAATAAGCGATAATTTTGATAATTATTCCGATACCCTCACAGCAGAAGTTATTCCTTTGTTCGAAGAAAAATTGAACAAAAAGAATATGCGTGTAATGAATTTGGCAAACGATAAAAGTTTGACGAATTGGGAAGGAAAAGACGCTTATATATTAGACGATGACCATAATACTTTCGGATGTTTTATTACGAATGCTTTACCAGGTGCTCCTGCTACTTTCGATTTAGGAACTGTTGCTAAGCTGAGCCGATTGGTTGTGCATCAACGTATTTATAATTATGGCGTAAACATTGCTTATGGTCATGGTAATCCAAAAACATTTGAAGTGTATGTGTGTGACCACGAACCGAGTCAAAGTGGAGATTGGAGCGAATGGACTAAAGTAATGGACTGTGAAATAGTGAAACCTTCCGGATCTCCAGGTTCTACCGTGACAGATTTGGATATGGATGTCGCTAAAAACGGACATGAATTTTCGTTTGACATATCCCTGACTTCGGTACGATATGTGCGTATAGTCTTTATGTCTGCTTTCGGAGGAGCGACCTTCTCGAATATTGCTGATGTTGACTTTTATGGACAAATCGAAGAATAATGTGTAGTATCAACAAATTAACAAGAAAATTATGAAAAGAATATATAGTTTAGCGATACTGGCTACTTTCATTTTATCTTTCACTTCTTGTGAAGATTTTATGGATATGCACAAAGAGTATATAAAAGGTGGTGAGATTATTTATGCTCCCAAACCTGATTCTGTATACTTTATTGCAGGTAAAGGACGGGTTTTATTTAATTGTCGTACTTATAATGCCCCGAACGTCCGTTCTATAGATGTGTATTGGAATGACGGACTTGACTCTTTGATTATTCCTGTTGAACTGAAAACTGGTTATGATAGTATTTCTGTTATATTAGATAATTTGGAAGAAAAATCTTATACATTCAAAATACAGGCAACAGATAATTTTGGACATAAATCTTTGTTTATGACTGATTTTGGAACTTCTTATGGAGATACTTATCAAGCTACATTGAATGATCGTCTGGTAGAAAGCTTGACATTGTCGGATCAGGAAGGAACAATCAAGTGGTATTATGCACCTCAATATTTGGTTCGTAGTGAAGTGCGTTATGTGAAAAAGAACGGTTCACAAGCAATAGTAAAAGTCCCTTCTACAGATGATTTAGTTCAATTACCGGATGTAAAGCCGGGTTCTACCTTTGAATACAGGTCTTTGTATATCCCGGAAGAAGTAGCGATCGATACATTTGCCACTGCGTGGAAAGAATATGAAACACCTTTCCCGGCAGAATATAAATACGACCGTAGTTCATGGGAGGTTTTATCTGTTTCTGATGTTTCTACGTCGGAAGGTGGTGGAATGGCTACATTGATCGATGGGGATTTAAGTACCTATTGGCAATCTGCTTATGAGGGAGGAGATGCACCTCTATCTCATTGGGCTGTGATAGACATGCAAACACCGAAAAATATTTCTAGGGTTGAATTGTATCGCAGGACCGGGAATAAAGATACCAAAAGTATAGAGCTCTATGTCTCGGACCATCCTGATGCAAATGCTGCCGGTTGGATAAAAATAGGTACTGTTGTGTTTGAGGAAGGTGACAGTTCTTCAATTACAATACCCGGATCTATAGATATGAAAGGGCGTTATCTGAAGTTGTTACTTTCGGATAGTAATCGTGAACCCTATACGAGTGTAGCTGAGGTCTATGTTTATGGTAAATAGGGAAACAGAACCCGAAGTACTATAATCGATCAAATAAAGGGCCATTCTTAATAGTAAGTTAAGGATGGCTTTTTATTATGCCTGTAGTTCCGATTTTGATGCATTTCTTGCAAATTAGTTCCGAATAAAAGTCTTATGTTTATACTATAGTCAGGGCCGAAAAGAATAAATGTCGTTAATTTGCACATGTAAATTGTATTGATATCATTTAAACACAAAATACCTATATGAATGTAAGAAAACTATTTTACTTACTGGTTTCGGTTTTATGCCTGCAATCAGTTTGTGCTGCGGATTTTACTGTTCCGCGTCTTTCCCCTTTACCCATCAAGGTGGAAAAGCAGAAAGTACCTTTAGCTGGGAATTGGCAGTTTAACCCTTCTCCCGAAAAAGAATTCTGGAAGAAAGGAAGTGTTAGTAACTGGAAGAACATAGAGGTTCCCGGCGAATGGGTGATGCAGGGTTTTGAAGTCGAGAAGGGGAAGGCCGCCGGTTATTTCCGTACGTTTACTATTCCTTCTGCTTGGAGTGGGCAACAGATCAAGTTGCGTTGTAACGGCATATACAGTGATAGCCGGATTTATATAAACGGAAAAGAGGCCGGTTCTCATTTAGGTGGTTTTACGGCTTTTGAACTGGATGTGACGGATTTGGTGCAGGTAGGAAAAGAAAACCGTATTGCTGTCTCTGTCATTTCGGAAAGTCTTGCCGATTCGACATCCAGCGCTTCGCAATATGCCGTTCATCCATTGGGTGGTATAACAAGAGATCTTTATCTTTTTGCCTTGCCCGAAGTGAATCTTTCGATGTTCCATGCCAGTACATCTTTCGATACTTCTTATGTCGATGCCGTATTGAAGACTAATATTGAAATAACGAATGAATCGTCTGCCGTAAAATCCGGTTTGTCCCTTCATTTTACGTTGAAAGATGCAAATGGAAAAGAAATACAACTGAAAGAGAATGCTCGTCCGGTTCAAAACATGGCGGTGGGAGCGACGGAAAAGGCAGAAATATCTTTTGATATAGCGAAGCCGGAAAAATGGGATTCCGAGCATCCTTATTTATATACTCTTACCTGTCAGCTGAAAGAGGTAAAAAAGGTATTGCATGAAACCATGCGCCGTGTCGGTTTCCGGCAGGTGGAAGTTCGCGGAAACCAGATGTTCATTAATAATATGCCGGTAAAACTTCGCGGAGTATGCCATCATGAGGTCATGCCGTTGCGGGGGCGTTCCGTGAATGACGATATGTGGCGGAAAGATGTGGAACTGTTCCGCCGTGGAAATGTAAATTATTTCCGAACCTCTCATTATCCGCCCGATGAAGCCTTGCTGGAAGCCTGTGATGAATTGGGAATGCTGGTAGAAGTGGAAGCCCCTTTCTGTTGGGCACATAACACGAATGTACCGGAAGATATGCACGATGCTGTATTGGTGAACCAGCATGTCGAGATGGTAAACCTGAACCGCAGCCATCCTTCCGTTATCATGTGGTCGTTAGGAAATGAATCGTTGAAGTATGCCGAATATTTCAAAAAGGCGGGTGAAGTCGTGAAACAGATGGACCCGACACGTCCGCGTATCTTTAGCCAGTGGGGTCCGGATGCCGATAACGGCGAACTTGAAGTTACCAATCATCATTATCCCGGACCGACCGGACCGGATAAATACCGTAACAGCAAGCGTCCGGTTACTTTTGACGAATTTTGTCATCTGAATGCTTATAACCGTTTGGAACTGGCTGCCGATCCGGGACTTCGTAGTATGTGGGGACCTTTGTTGGATAAAATGTGGAATGATATGTATCATAGCCAGGGTGTTTTAGGTGGTGCGATATGGGCAGGTATAGACGATACATTCTTTTTGCCGGGAGAAAAGGCGGTCGGTTACGGAACTTGGGGACCGATAGACGGATGGCGGCGTGAAAAGCCGGAATATTGGGGAATGAAGAAAGCCTTTAGTCCGGTTAAGATCATACAGAAAGGAAATATGTCGGCCGACGGTATTGTCCGTTTCCATGTGGAGAACCGTCATAATTTCAGTGATCTGTCGGAATGTTCCATCGAGTGGAAAGCCGGTGGAAAGAGCGGCAGGATAACAACCGATGTTGCTCCCCGTTCGGAGGGAGAGTTCGAGGTTCAGTTACCGGAATCTTTACGGAATACGGAGATGCTTGAATTGACAGTCACCGGCGTTCGTGGTTTTGTGATCGATGAATACTGTTTCCGTATTTTGCCGGAACAGATCAAGCCGCAGGAACAGGGGCAGTCAGGAAAACTGTCTTGTAAGGAAAAAGCCGATGTTATCGAGATTCAGTTAACAGGAGGAGCATTTACTGTGGATAAGCGTAACGGATTGTTGTCTGCCGGTCAGGGAGGAAATACTATATTGCTGCAATCACCTGCTTTGATGGTACTGCCGTTGAACGGAGATGGTGAAGGTGTCCAGATGATCGGTAAAGACCAGAAGTTCAAGCCATATAACCCAGTCTGCGAAAATTGGGTAGCTCAGTCTGTTACCTGTCTGCCGGGCGATGAGCTTATTAGCATAAAAGTAAAAGGAATTTATAAAGAAGCCGAGGTATATTTGAGTATCGTTTTCATAAAAATGGAGAAGTCACTTTTGTCTATGACTTCACTATGCTTCAGGATATATCTCCGAGACAGACTGGACTGGTATTTTCTTTGCCTTCTTCTTTTACTCATCTGGATTGGAAACGGAAAGGATATTGGAGCGTGTATCCGGAAGACCATATAGGAGCATTGACGGGACAAGCAGAAGCATTCGATTCCTCATTGCCTGTATCCGGACTGGCAGGTCCTTTCAAACAGCCTGTAAAATCCTGGTCGTATGATCAGACGGCAGCCGGTTCAAACATGTTTCGTTCTACGAAGGAGAATATTTACTCAGCCTGTCTGAAAGACAAATCAGGACAATCTATCACAGTGAAATCCGATGGGACGCAGTATGTCCGTGCCTGGATAGAGGGTGATGCGATTCGTTTATTGGTTGCCGATTATAACAATCCGGGAAAGGAAAACTTCCTGATTCCTCATGCCGAGAAAGAATACAGGCCGTTGCGAAAAGGTGATAAAGTACAGGGGAAGGTAACGGTTTCTTTTCATCCGTAAAGACAGATCTAAGATACCAGAAAAAAGGTCCGGTGTTTTGAAATGTTAAGACAGGACTTTTAATTACGAAATAAGGGACTTTTGAATTCAAAGGTCCCTTATTTTTTTCAGAGATATTTATCTTGTTAAAATAGTATTAATACTTCGGTAAACTTTTACTGAAACTTTAAAATTGAACATTAGAACGGCTTAGAAGAAAATCAGTGGGGATAGACATATAAGTTAGGCTTCCCCGATTTTCTAGTGGCAGTTTTTGATGAAAAAACTCCTCTCTCTCTGTTTATTTCTCATCTTTCAGTTTTCAGGCATCTGTAGAACGTATAAAGTAAGTTTATTTGCGTATCCTTATAGGGTAAACGGGCTTTTCTACGTCTAGTAATATATAAATAATTATTAAGATTTATACCATGAGAATTGTAAGTAAAGTATTTTTGCTTTTTTGTTTTTTATCTCTGATGTCTTGTCAGAAAGACCCGCAGATACAGGCTGCTTATGACTTGATCGAACGTATTACTCCGGGTTATAGTCAACAGTTTAGTCTGGAACTGATAGAGTCGGAGAACGGGAACGATGTCTATGAAGTGGCCGGGGAAAACGGCAAGGTTGTGTTGCGGGGGAACAATACGGTATCGTTGGCAACAGCTTATAACCAGTACCTGAAATATCATTGTAATGCCCATGTCTCCTGGTTCGGCGATCAGTTGAATTTACCGGCGACATTGCCTGTTCCGGTTGAGACGACACACCGGATAATTAACGGTAAGTATCGTGTCTATTTTAATTATTGTACCTTGAGCTATACCGGTGCCTGGTGGGATTGGGAACGTTGGCAGCGTGAGATCGACTATATGGCTATGAACTCGATCAATACACCTTTGTCGGTTGTCGGTTTGGAAGGTGTTTGGTATAATACATTGCTTCGTTTCGGTTTTACGGATGAGGAAGCACGTTCTTATCTGGTCGATCCTGCCCATTTTGCCTGGCAGTGGATGCCTAATATCGAAAGCTTTGGCGGACCGCTGCCGAAATCATGGATCGATTCGCATATTGCTTTGGGTAAACAAGTGGTAAACCGTCAGTTGGAATTAGGCATGACACCGATACAACAAGGTTTTTCCGGTGCTGTACCTCGTAAGATGATGGAAAAGTTTCCGGAGGCAAAGATACAGAAACAACCGGATTGGTATGGATTTGAAGGTATCTGTCAGTTAGATCCGCTGG
The DNA here is from genome assembly GCF_003463685.1 of Parabacteroides sp. AM58-2XD. NCBI lineage: Bacteria > Pseudomonadati > Bacteroidota > Bacteroidia > Bacteroidales > Tannerellaceae > Parabacteroides > Parabacteroides sp. AM58-2XD. The sequence continues at coordinate 9,888 of NZ_QSDP01000104.1, read as the reverse complement.
ATCCGTTGTTTACGGAACTGGGAAAAGCTTTTTTGGAAGAGGAACAGAAATTATATGGAACCTACGGACTCTATGCTGCCGATCCTTTCCATGAAAGCAAGCCGCCTGTGGATACACCTGAATATCTGAATGCAGTAGGGGCTTCTATCCATAAATTGATGAAGACGTTCGATCCGGAGGCGTTGTGGGTGATGCAAGCCTGGAGTTTCCGGAAAGATATTGCATCCGTTGTACCGAAACATGATTTACTCGTATTGAGCCTGAACGGAGCGTTAGGGGGAGAAGATCATTTTTGCAACCATGATTTTGTTGTAGGTAATCTGCATAATTTTGGTGGGCGTGTCAATCTTCACGGAGATTTGCCGCTGGTATCATCCAATCAGTTTATGAAAGCGAAACAGGAAACGCCGAATGTGGTAGGTTCCGGTTTATTCATGGAGTCGATCGGACAAAATCCTGTATTTTATGAGTTGGCATTTGAAATGCCGGTCCATCAGGATTCGGTGAAGTTGGAAGAATGGTTGAATAAATATGCGGAACGTCGTTATGGTGCTTTTTCGGATGCAGCCAATAAGGCCTGGGAGTTATTGCTGGCGGGTCCTTATCGGGCCGGAACGAATGGAGTCGAGTCCAGTTCGATCATCTGTGCCCGTCCTGCTGTGGATGTAAAGAAGTCGGGGCCGAATGCCGGTTTTAATATTCCTTATGATCCGCAATCATTGATAGAAGCTGAAGTATGTTTATTACAGGATGCGGAACAATTGAAAGGATCTGGACCTTATCGTTTCGATATTGTAGATGTACAGCGTCAGATTATGTCCAACCTGGGACAGGAAATACATAAAAAAGCTGCCGAGGCATTTAAGAAAAAGGATAAAGAGGCATTTGCTCTGCATTCCGGACGTTTCCTCGAGTTATTAAAAGATGTAGATCTCTTGCTTCGTACCCGTACAGAGTTTAACTTTGACCAGTGGTTGACTGATGCACGTGCCTGGGGAACGACCGATGAAGAACGCAATTTGTTTGAAAAGAATGCCTCTTCACTGGTGACTATCTGGGGTGGACAGGTCGATGTACGTCAATTCGATTACTCATGGCGTGAATGGACCGGTTTGATCGAAGGATATTATCTGCAACGTTGGAAACAGTTCTATAATATGTTGCAGGGACATCTCGATAACGGAACGATTTACAGGGAGGAAGATGCAAAGATGGATTTAGGGCGTCAGGCTTTCCGTGCGAATGAGTTTTATGATTCGTTGGCTGACTGGGAGTTGGCTTTCGTTGATCGTCCGGGTAAGGCCCGTACTCTGGTAACGGAAGGAGACGAAGTGGCTGTTGCCCGTCGAATGTTGGACAAATACAAACAATTATCAAAAGAATACTACAATGTTGAGAAAACAAATTAAGTATCTGATGGTGTATTCGCTTCTGGCCCTGCCTTGTGTTATGCAGTCGCAGGATGATGTAACGAATGCCTTCGATGACTTGAAAAGACAGGGTACGGTGAATGAGCAGGACTCGGAAATGCGCCGTGTGGCTTCATCTGATGCGGTGAAGAGGTTGATACAAGAAAACCCGGAAGCCGGTTACTTCTGTTTTACGGAAGACCGGGAACACGATATCCGTATGACGGATGCAATCCCTGTGCGTTGGGTGGAACGGTCGGTTGATTCGCGGACAAAGTTCCGGGGCGACTGTCTTCCGGGTGAGTTCTATACCTGGCAGGTAGGAATCTTCGCTCCGTATGAAACCTTGTCGGACGTATCTGTTATCTTCTCTGACTGGAAGAATGAAAAGGGAAATAAGATTCCGGCTTCTGCTTTCCGTTGTTTTAACTTGGGAGGGACTGATACGAATGGCAAATCTTTTAAAAAGACGGTGAATGTTTCCAAAGGAAATGTGCAGGCATTATGGATCGGTTCCGATGTACCTGTAACGGCAAGCGGCGTTTATAAAGGAAAAGTTACGATCAAAGCTGCTGATGCCAAACCGGTAGAGATCGCATGTGAATTGACCGTACAAGGTTCTCCCATCGCCAACCACGGAGATAACGAAGGATGGAGGAAAACCCGCCTGCGCTGGTTGGATTCTTCCATCGGTAACGCCGATGAACCGACGGCTCCGTATGTCCCGGTTCAATTACAGAAACAAACGATTTCCTGGTTGGGAGGAACGATGGAGCTGTCGAAAGAGGGCCTTCCTCAATCCCTTTCTACCCGTTATGATCAGAGTAACCAGTTGAATGATCAGAGCAATACTCCCGTTCTGGCAGGAGAAATGCGGTTCGTGATAGAAACGGAGAATGGCGAAGAAGTGCTGAAACCCGGTTCCCTGCGGATCACCGGACGGAATAATGCGTCGGTAAACTGGATAGCTACCCGGAAGAACCGTAATTTTGAAGTACAGTGTTCCGGTAAATTCGGTTTCGATGGTCTGGTCGATTATCAGATACAGGTGAAATCGTTGGGAGACGTGAAAGTAAAGGATATCCGCCTGGAAGTACCTTATACTTCGTATGCTGCCAAATATATGATGGGATTGGGACATAAAGGTGGTTTCCGTCCGGATTCTGTAATTAACTGGCAATGGAATGTCGACAAACATCAGGATAAGATCTGGATGGGAAATATAAATGCCGGTCTGAACTTCTGCTTCAAAGATGAAAACTATGTCCGCCCGCTGGTGAATATCTATTATGGTTTAGGTAAACTAAACCTGCCTGCTTCGTGGGGAAATGCCAATAAGGGCGGTATCGACATTCTGCCCGATAAAGACGGTACAGTCCTGATGACGGCCTATAGTGGTGAACGGACTATGCAGAAAGGTGATGTTCTTCATTATAATTTCAATATGTTGGTTACTCCGGTGAAACCGCTTAACTTGAAAGAACTGGCAGAAAAACGTTTCTACCATTCCAACAGCGATGTGAGTGCCGGTTATATCCCTGCTGCATTGGAAGCAGGTGCCAATATGATTAATATCCATCATAAGAAAGATGTATATCCGTTCATTAACTATCCTTATTATGATGAAGCCGTTCCGGACCTGAAACGTTTTATCTCGGATGCACACAGCAAAGATCTGGATGTCCGGCTTTATTATACGACCCGTGAGTTGACGGTGAAGATTCCGGAGTTATGGGCGTTACGTAGCCTGGGTGGTGAAGTGATCCATGACGGTCCCGGAAAGGATGCCCGTACGCTGATTCATCGGAACGGTCCTCACGAATGGTTGAACAAGAACCTGACGACTCATTTCATTCCGGCTTGGTATAATGCTTTTAATGAAGGTAAATATGCCGGCGATATGGATATCTCGGTTATTACTACCCCTGATTCCCGCTGGAACAATTACTATCTGGAAGGTTTGGATTGGATGATAAAGAACCTGGGACTGGATGGTGTTTATATTGATGACAGTGCTCTGGACCATCAGACATTGCAACGTGCCCGCCGTATTATGGATGCCGACGGAAAGCGCCGGCTGATAGATATCCATTCCTGGAACCATATGAACCAGTGGGCCGGTTATGCCAATTCACTGCATCTGTATCTGGAACTGTTACCTTATGTGGATCGTACCTGGATCGGTGAAGGTTTCCCTGCAAGCAATACACTGGATTTCTGGCTGGTGGAAATGTCCGGTATTCCTTTCGGCTTGATGAGTGAGACGCTGGATGCCCGGAACCTATTCAGAGGGATGGTTTACGGAATGCTTCCCCGTTTGCCATGGAGCGGAAATCCTGTTCCGCTTTGGAAACTTTGGGATGATTTTGGCATGAAGAATGCACAGATGAGAGGCTATTGGGACGAACGTTGTCCGGTGAAAACGGATAATAAGGACATCCCGGCTACTGTTTATGTGAATGGTGATAAAGCGCTGGTGGTACTGGCAAACTGGACGGATATGCCTCAGACGGCTAAAATCACACTGGATGAGGAGTTGCTCGGATTCAAACCATCTTCTTATACCTTACCTGAGATTAGAAATACACAATGGGAAGGAAAACTGTCTTCCTTGAAGCAATGTGAGATTATGGGAAGAGGCGGAATGATTATTTTACTGGAAAAATAAAGGAATATACAGGGTTGTTCCGATTTGTATAAGTTAAAGGGCTGAAAGATACCATTTCGGTCCTTCTTTTTTCTTCGAAGTGTAAAATCCGGTACTGTCTTTTCTCTATCTTTGCTTCAGAACAAGGGAAAGGAATATCATGGATAACAAGACAACAGAACAGTCTCTTTGGGGACTTTTAGAGGGGATAACGGAGAATCTAAAATATAAACGTCTGGCAGATGTCTTTCGTTTCGTCTCTTTCCAGCCGTTTGAAACATTCGGTCCTCACCAGCATTTGCGCATCGAGATCAACTATGTAAAGAAAGGCAACTGCATCCTTCATCTGGAAAACGAAAGTATCAGTTTCAATGAGAACGAGATGATGATTATCTGTTCGAATGTGGAACATACCTTTGAAGCAGGCTCGGAAGGAACGACACTGATGCAGCTGGAATTTCTACCGGAGATATTCTCCCGTTTCAATCCGCATGCACAGGATGAGACAGGCGAGCTGACTCCCGTAACGATCTTTTCGGAAGAGAACCATCTGATTAAAATCGTGAATAATGTCCGTATCATGCGGGCTGTCCAGCGCATTGTAAACGAGATGAACCTGAAAAATAAATACTATCAATACCTGGTGGTGATGTACTATGCGGAACTGCTGATTCTTATCTATCGTTATATGGATGAATCTTACTTGCCGATTTGTACAAATGAGTCGCTGAAAAAGGCAATTTCCTATATTCGTATGAATTATCAGACCGATATATCCATCAGTGATGTGGCCGGGCAGACCGGAGTAGGCGAACGGTACCTCCGTAAACTGTTTGCACAACACTTGAATCTTTCCCCGCTGGATTATCTGAATCAGATCCGTATTAACAAAGCGATTGAATTGTTGCGCAATACGGAGATGTCGATTAAAGAAATCTGTTTTATCTGTGGGTTCAAATCACCGCAATACTTTTCAAGGGTCTTTAAACAGCAGATGGGGATCACGCCGCGGGAAGTTACCAAGTAGTTTCCGTTTTGTACACATTTTCTTCGTAAAAGGTCCTTCCTGCATACGTTGAGATATGAATTTCGGGCTGACTTTTTGTATACTCGGGCTAACTTTGTGATCAGTAATCATTGAATAATTTATACTGATAAACTATATGGATATGAAAGAATGGAATGATGATAAAGCTCTGTTCTCTTTGATAAAGGAGGAGCTTTATACCGCAGTAATCGGTGACATAATGGATAAGATGGGATATACCCGTCAGTTCCTTCCTCCGCAGATTCGTCCGCTTCGTGATGATATGCTGGTGGTAGGGCGTGCTATGACCGTGCTGGAGGCTGATGTGCTGGAACATGGTAAAGAGTGCGGAGAAAATCCGTTGCTGAAACGCTCTTTCGGGTTGATGCTTGAAGCGTTGGATGACTTGAAGGAAGATGAAGTGTATGTTTGCTCCGGTTCGTCTCCCTGTTATGCTTTATGGGGAGAGTTGATGAGTGCCCGTGCTATCCAGTGTAAAGCGGCAGGCGCAGTGGTCAATGGGTATTCCCGTGATACAAAAGGTATTTTGGCGCTCGACTTTCCTTGTTTTTCTTACGGACCTTATGCACAGGACCAGGCGCCGAGAGGAAAAGTAATTGATTATCGTGTGCCTATCGAAATGGATGGTGTGCGGATTAATGATGGCGATGTGCTGGTAGGAGATATCGACGGTGTGTGTGTCGTACCCCGCAGCATTGAAGAAGAAGTCTTTACCCGCGCCCTTGAAAAAGCCCGCGGCGAGCGTATGGTATTAAAGAAAATTCAGGAAGGAATGAAAGCACGTGATGCTTTCGATCAGTTTGGTATAATGTAATTAAATCGGAATAGACAATGAAAATCACAGATGTTAAAGTATGGTTGGTACAAGGTATCAAATACAACTGGACGCTACTTAAAATATATACAGACGAAGGCTACACCGGTGTCGGTGAAGCAACCAACTGGCCCGGGAGCCCGATCGTTTTCGAGGCTGCCAAACATGTGGGGCAGCGTATCATCGGCCTCGATCCGATGAAAACGGATTTTATCTGGACAAAACTTTATCGTGACCTGAACTGGATCGGCCCGTATGGAGCCAGCCTGTGTGCTATCAGCGGTATCGACATGGCCTTACTGGACCTGAAGGCGAAAGTGTTGGGTGTTCCCTGTTATGAATTGCTGGGAGGTGCTTATCGTAAAGATATTCTGTTGTATGCAAACTATTGGTTTACCGGTGGTGGCCATAATGCAAAAGATTATACGGAGCAGGCCCTGAAAGTAAAAGAGGCAGGATTCACCGGATTGAAATTCGACCCGTTTGCACATACCAATTATTTCTATGGCGAAGACCTGGCCTCAAATCTGACTTTGACAGCCGAGCAACAGGACCTGGCTTTCGATGTATCGAAAGCTGTCCGCGACGCGGTTGGACCGGAGTTCGATATTATGATCGAGACGCATGCCATGCTGAACTACCGTGTGGCAGTGAAGATGGCCGAACGGTTGGCAAAGCTGGATATCACCTGGTATGAGGAACCTGCCGGCCCCGAAAGTTCCCAGACTTTGCGGGCTATGCGTGAACGTATCCCTTCGGATGTGGCCATCTGTGTGGGAGAACGCCATTATACCCGTTTCGGTATTCGTTCTTTGCTGGAAAAACATGTCTGTGACGTGATTATGCCGGATATTACCCGTTGCGGAGGCCCTTCGGAAATGAAACGGATGGCTACGATGGCGGAAGCCTATAATGTGCTGATTGCACCTCACAATCCGAACGGGCCGTTATCGACACTGGCTTCTTCGCATGTGTGTGCTGCGATACCGAATTTTTTCCGTCAGGAGTTTATGTTCAACGATGTTCCCTGGAGAGATACGGTGATCGACCATCCGATTGCCGAAATGGTTTACGACGGTCATCTGCATCTGTCCAATCGTCCCGGCTTAGGCGTCGACCTGGTGGAAGAGGAGATGGAGAAACATCCGGGTATTATTACGAACGCTCCCGATAACTTCTATATTTAAGCGTATGAGTTTTATAATAGACTATACAGATAAAGTGGTGCTTGTTACCGGTGTATCATCCGGCATAGGATTGGGTACGGCTATCGAGTTTGCAAAGGCCGGCGCCCATGTTGCCGGATGTTCCCGGAAAGAGCCCGGTGATACATGTGCGGTTGCCTTCCGGAAAGCCGTAGAGGCAGAGGGGGTACGGGCTTTATACAGGCAGGCAGATGTGACCTGTCCGGAAGACCTGGAAGCGCTGGTTCGGGAAACGGTCGATACTTTCGGGCGAATAGATATCCTGGTCTCCAGTGCCGGAGTGAATGTTTTTGAGGGAGCCGAGGGGTGTACCGAAGAGCGTTGGCAGTATAACCTGGATTTGAATCTGGCTTCCCATTGGCGGTTGTCAAAGTTGTGTAAACCTTATCTCGAAAAGAGTGGGGAGGGCGTTATTCTGTTGATGACTTCCAACCATGCGTTCGGTACGATACCCGGATGTTTCCCGTATAGCGTTACCAAGACGGCGATAACAGGACTGGTGCGTAACCTGGCAATTGAATGGGGGCCAGCCATCCGTACGGTCGGTGTAGCACCCGGTTTTATTGATACGGCGGGCAACGATACCTGGTTTGACTCTTTTCCGGATGCGGAGCAAGAACGTCGGAGAACGATTAACCTGCACCCGGTTAAACGGATTGGCACGGTGGACGAAGTGGGCGCACTTTGTGTCTATCTGGCATCTCCCAAAGCCCGGTTTATCAGTGGAACGACGATTCTGATGGATGGAGGACGTTCGGCCTTGATGCAGGATGAATTTTAAATGATATTGGAGTGAAGCATATAAAAACATCCCATTAAAAATGCCTCATTAATCAGAACGGCATTTTCCGGGATTATCCATAATGTCTAACTAATTAGTAAGGCATTTTCCGGAATGGTCAATAATGCCTATTTGATTAGAAAGGCAATATAATAGATGGTTAATAATGCCTTTTTAATTAGCGAGGCATTTTTAGGGGAAGTCTTCGATCTTATTTTCAGAAAAAGATATAGAACATTAAATATTGATACCATGAATACTATAGACCTGGTCATTTTTATCGCCTACTGTGCCCTGATCCTGTTCGTCGGCCTGTTTGTCTCCCGGAAGAAAAAAGGGGAAGAACGGGATGCCGGCGATTATTTCCTGGCGGGGCGCGGACTGGCCTGGTGGGCAATCGGTGCTTCGATTATTGCTTCTAATATTTCGGCGGAGCAGTTTGTCGGCATGTCCGGTTCCGGTTATGCAATCGGGCTGGCAATGGCTACTTACGAATGGATTGCGGCACTGGGATTGATTATCGTCGCCAAATACTTTATTCCGATATTCCTCGAAAAGAAGATATTTACCATGCCCCAGTTTCTGGAGGAACGCTTCGATAAACGGGTCAAGACTGTTATGGCTGTTTTCTGGCTGGCTGTTTTCATCTTTATCAACCTGACTTCCATCCTTTACCTCGGTGCACTGACGATCGAAAAGGTGATGGGTGTCCCTATGATTTGGGGCATTGTCGGACTGGCGGCTTTTGCCGGAATTTATTCCATTTATGGCGGACTGAAGGCGGTGGCGCTGACCGATGTCATCCAGGTGGTATTCCTTATAGGCGGAGGATTGATAACCACTTATATCGCATTGAATATGCTGGGTGGCGGAGAAGGTATATGGCAGGGAGTCACGAATCTTTATACACAGGCGGAAGATAAATTTCATCTGATTCTCGACAAGTCGCATCCGAGCTATAAGGATTTGCCGGGTATCTCTGTTATTGTCGGCGGACTGTGGGTTGCCAACCTTTATTATTGGGGATGTAACCAGTACATCATCCAGCGTGCTTTGGCGGCCAAATCGGTAGGAGAGGCGCAGAACGGTATGTTGTTTGCCGGGTTTATCAAACTGCTGGTTCCTCTGTTGGTGGTGATTCCGGGGATTGCGGCCTTTGCCCTGAATGCCCCGTTGGAGAAGTCGGACGAGGCTTATCCGTGGTTGCTCAGCAATCTGCTGCCTGTGGGAGTGAAAGGGATCGCTTTTGCAGCACTGACAGCGGCCATTGTCAGTTCGCTGGCCTCGATGATGAATAGTATTTCAACTATTTTCACGATGGATATTTACCGCTCTTATTTCAGGAAGGATGCCGGACAGAAGGAGTTGGTGTTGACCGGGAGATGGGCCAGCTTCGGGGCGTTGCTGATTGCGGTATCGATTGCTCCGATGTTGTCGGGGCTGGACCAGGCGTTTCAATATATCCAGGAGTTCACCGGCTTTATCAGTCCGGGGGCATTGGCTATTTTCCTGGCGGGGTTCTTCTATAAGCGGGCGACGGCAAACGGGGCATTGGCTGCGGCTCTCGGTTCGTTTGTGTTTTCTATGCTGATGAAATTCCTTTGTCCCGAATTACCCTGGCTGGACCGTATGGGGATTGTTTTTCTGCTTTGTTGCGGCTTGATTGTCCTGTTGGGCAGCGGCAAACAGATGAATGAGGAATATACCACCCATCGTCCCGGTTTGTTCCGTACCAGCCGGCTGTTTAATGTGATGTCATTGATTGTCATTGCCATATTGGTGACGTTTTATTGCCTTTGGTGGTGAAGAAAATAATGAGCCAATGTGGCAATATGCCAATGTGCCAATTTAGAAATAATTGAACTATCTGTTTATTGACTGGTTGTACCTGTCTCCCCTCTTGAGAGGGGGTAGGGGGTGTGTTAAAGCCAGTCAATAAAACAAGCCTTGTTACAGGTTTATTTGCCGTCTGCTTCAGCTGACG
>NZ_QSDP01000103.1:0-22997 GCF_003463685.1 Parabacteroides sp. AM58-2XD | reverse complement strand
AAAAAAGGGTCGTTATATCTAGTCATTTTGGTGTTAATAAATATGAATAAAAAAAGAAACCGGACCCTTAAACGGGCTATAATACAGGTCTGATGTATATGAAGAGAATGCAATCAGGGAATCCTTCGGACGTCCTTAAATGGGCGGAGAAGGGATAAATAGAATAAATTCGCTTGTAAATCAGTTGGTCGTGAGATAAAACTGAAAGTAACCCCTCTTCAAACTTATTTTTGAAGAGCCTCGCACTTTGGAGTTCCCCGGATATAAATACCGGGGGACTGTGGCGGGGAAATCGTGCTTTCATGAATGAATCCACACCTTTTATTATTATATTATCAATTAAAATATTCATTTCTATGATAAAGATACAGCCGTTTGAAACGAGAACACAGTTGAGTAACAGGGATAGTCTGAGTTTCGGGCATGAGATAGAAATAATTATTGACATTAAAGGTGCCGATGTTTTTGGGATAAACGATGTATTCTCTGATTATAAAGCGAAGTTGCAAGCATTCAATGATTCTGTCATCTATATACCTAAAAATGCTTATACGGAACAGATGAAGAGAGTCAGCCAGCAGCGTCAGAGCCTTCATATTGCCATAGTTATTGAGATAAAAAACTATCTGAGGCATTTCGATATAGTAAGAATAAATGCCGCCACGCATCTAAAGCCCCTTGCCGATTCGTTTTTAAGGGTGCAGAAGCTGTCGTTTGACAATCAGACAAATTTTATAGACAATTTCTTGCAGACGCTGGCCTCGGATGAATATAAAAGGGAAGTCGCCCTGCTGGAATTGGGTAATTGGACGGATGAACTTAAAAGGGTGAACGACATTTGTGAGAAGCTGACATTGAAACATTATAAAGAACACTCCGGAAAAACCGGAAAAGGAAATAGCGGAACAACGCGCCTCGCCTATGAGGCGTCTTATAATATATTGGTGGAAAAATTGAATGCACTGGAAAGGGTCGACGGTGATGAAAGTTATGCAGAGCTTTTCACATGGTGGAATGCGCGTATCGACCATTACCGTGCGATGACCTCCAATAACCTCAGGCCGTGAGGTCTTACGTAACCGTATATGTCATGAGACATAGATTACTTAAATCATTCTAAGCCCCGGAAATAATCGGTATTTCCGGGGCTTTTTTTCTATTCCCGCACTCTCTTTTTCATCTTTCCGTTTTAGTATACTTTACCGTTTTGACAGGCTGACCTTTTCAAAATGGAAGGGTTGCCTCTTCCGGCGTTACACTGCGTTTTTCTGATAAGTATTTGTGATACAGTTCTTAACGGGTTGTTGCCTCCGCTTTGGCACGGCTTTGGCATATAGAAGGGCAAAATGATTTGTATAAACGATTAAAAGACAAAGCTATGTTAGAGAATGAAATTGTATCATTTATTTTTTTATGTGCGGTAGGTAGCCTTTGCTACTGGTTTTTTTTCAAGTGTGTAGATTGGTTCGAAAAGATTTAAAGGAAGGAGGAGAGATATGTTCGTAGCACTGTTTATACTCTGCCTGATTATCTTCGGGTATCTGATGTATGTGTTGATTAAGCCCGAAAAGTTTTAAACAAATATGAAGGTAAAAAGATGAATACGGAATTATTAGGTAGCATCGCGCAAATAGTACTCATGGTCGTGCTGGCCTACCCGCTGGGGAAGTACATTGCAAAAGTTTATAAAGGGGAGAAGACCTGCCTGGACTTCATCGCCCCGGTGGAAAGATGGATTTTTAAACTGTGCGGCATCGACCCGAACGTGGAAATGAGTTGGAAGAGTTTCCTCAAAGCATTGCTGACCATTAATCTGTTTTGGTTTTTCTGGGGAATGTTCCTACTGTATTTCCAGCAGTACCTGCCGTTGAATCCCGACGGCAATGCGAGCCAGTCGTCGCACCTGTCGTTTAATACCTGTATCAGTTTCATGGTGAACTGTAACTTGCAGCATTACAGCAGCGAGAGCGGGTTGACTTATTTTACACAGTTGTTTGTCATCATGCTCTTCCAGTTTATTACGGCGGCAACGGGTATGGCGGCCCTGGCGGGAGTTTTCAAGGCGATGGCATCGAAATCGACTAATACGATCGGTAACTTCTGGAATCTGATGATGAAGAGCTGTACACGTATCCTGCTGCCGTTGGCGTTGGTGGTTGGTTTTATTCTGATTATAGAAGGTACGCCGATGGGATTCGACGGCAAGATGAAGCTGACGACGTTGGAAGGACAGGAACAACTTGTTTCGCAAGGTCCGGCTGCTGCAATCATCCCTATCAAACAGTTGGGAACGAATGGTGGTGGTTACTATGGGGTTAACTCTTCGCATCCGCTGGAAAACCCGTCTTACCTGACGAATATGGTGGAATGTTGGTCCATCCTTATACTGCCGATGGCGATGGTGTTTGCATTGGGATTTTATCTGAAACGGAAGAAACTTGCCTATTCGATATTCGGGGTGATGCTGTTTGCCTACCTCGTGAGTGTCGGCATCAATACATACTATGAAACGAAGGGGAACCCGATGATCTCGGCTATGGGAATCGACCAGCAGGCCGGTGCCATGGAAGGAAAGGAAACCCGCCTCGGTCCGGCTGCCACCGCTTTGTGGAGTTGCACGACGACGGTGACTTCCAACGGTTCGGTGAATGGTATGCATGATAGCACGATGCCGCTGTCGGGAATGATGGAGATGTTGAATATGCAGATTAATACCTGGTTCGGCGGTGTAGGCGTGGGATTCATGAATTATTACGCTTTCCTGATTATCGCTGTCTTTATCAGCGGGTTGATGGTCGGGCGCACGCCTGAGTTCCTGGGAAAGAAAGTGGAGGCACGCGAGATGAAGATTGCGACGATTGTGGCGCTGGCTCATCCGTTCGTTATCCTGATCGGCACGGCGGTGGCATGCTATTATTGGGTATATAATCCGGCCTTTGTGGAGGCGGAAGGAGGGTGGCTGAATAATCCTGGCTTCCACGGACTTAGCGAGATGCTTTACGAATATACGTCGTCTTCGGCAAACAACGGGTCGGGATTTGAAGGACTGGGCGATAATACCTATTTCTGGAACTTCACGACTGGCCTGGCACTGATTATCAGCCGTTATCTTCCTATCGTCGGGCAGGTTGCCATTGCGGGACTGCTGGCACAAAAGAAATATATCCCGGAAAGTGCAGGGACATTGAAGACAGATACGGCCACATTTGCCGTGATGACGTTCAGCGTAATCTTTATCGTTGCCGCCCTGTCTTTCTTCCCTGCGCTGACGCTGGGGCCGATAGCAGAATATTTCTCGATATATTAATAACGATTGATTGAATTAATACGTATCACAGTTTATTAAATTATGAATGTTTATTAGTAAAAACTGATTGTAACTTTTTCCCCTCTTGAGAGGGGGCAGGGGGTGTGTCATATCTCAGCCTGTAAACCGGCTTTATCATGCTACCCTCAATATAAATTAAACTATTTCCATGTTAATGCATTTTAAGCCTGCTTTATTGATATGTGTTAACACACCCCCTACCCCCTCTCGAGAGGGGAGAAGTTACTCCCGGCACTATAAGCATCTAGCTGATATTTTCCGGTATATGAAATTAACTCTGTCAATAGATATACAATTTATATCGAAACATAAAAAGAATAAGTAATATGAAAAATAATAAAGCCGCTTCCCTGTTTCCCAGGGAGCTTGTTATAGAAAGTTTGAAGCAATCGTTCGTGAAGCTGAACCCGAAGACGATGTTCAAGAATCCAATCATGTTTATCGTGGAGGTTGTCACGTTCGTAATGCTCTTTGTTACCATCTGGTCCGCTGCGACGGGCGACCACACGCAGGGTTCGTTCGGATACAATATGTTGGTTTTCATTGTGCTGTTTGTCACCTTGCTCTTTGCCAATTTTGCCGAGGCAATAGCCGAAGCACGCGGCAAAGCGCAGGCAGACAGCTTACGGAAAACTCGTGAGGAGACACCTGCCAAATTAATCGGTGCGAATGGCAGTATCACGACAGTCAGCAGTTCGCAACTGAAGAAAGGCGATGTTTTTATCTGTGAGGCAGGCGATACCATCCCTTCCGACGGTGAGATTATCGAAGGACTCGCCTCTATCGACGAAAGTGCCATAACAGGCGAATCGGCCCCGGTCATCCGCGAGGCAGGCGGCGATAAAAGTTCGGTAACGGGCGGTACGAAAGTTTTGTCTGACCAGATACGTGTGAAAGTGACTACGCAGCCAGGCGAAAGTTTCCTTGATAAGATGATCGCCCTGGTTGAGGGCGCTTCCCGCCAGAAAACACCCAATGAGATTGCGTTGACTATCCTGCTGGCAGGTTTTACGTTAGTGTTCGTGGTTGTTTGCGGGACGTTGAAGCCTATGGCTGATTATTCGAATACACAGATTACGATTGCTGCCTTTATCTCCTTGTTCGTCTGCCTGATTCCGACGACGATCGGAGGACTGCTTTCTGCTATCGGCATCGCCGGCATGGACCGTGCCTTGCGTGCAAATGTAATTACCAAATCCGGCAAGGCTGTAGAGACGGCAGGTGATATCGACACGCTGCTACTCGATAAAACAGGAACGATCACGATTGGCAACCGTAAGGCAACCCAGTTCTATCCTGTAAAATGGATTGACGAACAGGCATTTGTTCAGGCTTGCCTGATGGCATCCTTATCCGACGAAACGCCTGAGGGTAAATCTATTGTGGAACTGGGACGCGAAAAGGGTGTCCGCATCCGCGACCTGAGTACGTCGGGTTCCCGCATGATTAAATTTACGGCGGAAACGAAATGTTCCGGCGTCGACCTGAAAGACGGAACACGTATCCGCAAGGGAGCTTTCGATGCCATCCGCCGGATGAGCGAGGCTGCCGGAAATAAATATCCGGAAGAAGTAGCCGAACTGGTGGAAAAGATTACCAGCAACGGAGGGACGCCGCTGGTTGTTTCGCAGGATGATTTTATCATCGGTGTGATTGAGTTGCAGGATATTATCAAGCCGGGAATACAGGAACGTTTTGAACGTCTCCGCAAGATGGGTGTCAAGACCGTTATGGTGACAGGCGATAACCCGCTGACTGCAAAATATATCGCTGAAAAGGCTGGCGTAGACGACTACATTGCCGAAGCCAAGCCGGAAGATAAAATGAACTATATCAAGAAGGAGCAGGAAGCCGGCAAACTGGTCGCCATGATGGGTGACGGAACGAACGACGCTCCCGCACTGGCCCAGGCAAACGTCGGTGTTGCCATGAACAGCGGTACGCAGGCAGCCAAGGAGGCCGGAAATATGGTGGACCTCGACAACGACCCGACCAAGCTCATCGAAATCGTTGAAATCGGTAAACAGTTGTTGATGACGCGCGGAACGCTGACCACATTCAGTATCGCAAACGATGTTGCCAAGTATTTTGCCATCGTGCCGGCTTTGTTCATGGTCGCTATCCCACAGTTGGCAGCATTGAATATCATGCACCTGCATAGTCCGCAAAGCGCGATACTCAGTGCAGTTATTTTCAATGCGCTCATCATCCCGATACTGATTCCGTTGGCATTGCGCGGTGTGGCTTACAAGCCGATCGGGGCCTCTGCCCTGCTTCGCCGCAACTTGCTCATCTATGGGGTAGGAGGGATAATCGCTCCGTTCGTCGGCATCAAGCTGATCGATTTGGTGGTAAGCATGTTTATGTAAATAATTATCCTTATAGGATAAAAGATAAAAATGTATAATGACAGCGTCTTCACCCTGTAAGGACATACAAATCAATATAGTGCCAGCGTCTTTGCCCTGTAAGGACATACAAATCAATGTGGCGCCAGCGTTTTCGCCCTGTAAGGGCGTAACAAATCAGCCCAGGTTTCAACCTGGGGAATCCTTAGGTTCTTCTTTTATTATAGCACCCTGTAAGGGTGCGACAAGATAAATACTGGCTTTTTTATCTTGTATTACCCTTACAGGGTAAAAGAGAAGAAAGGAAATATTACCAACCCCAGGGTTGGAACCCTGGGCTAATATGTATCACCCTTACAGGGTGAGTAAAACAGGCTTTTATTATTGAACTTATATTATTAACGGTTATATTTTAAATAACAAACAAGTATGATATCAACTCTTTTCAAATCATTTAAACTGACAATAGCATTCAGTCTGTTGTTTAGTATCTGCTACATATTCGTCTTATGGATTTTTGCACAGGTAGCAGGCCCGAACAAAGGCAACGCCGAAGTTCTTGAACTCGATGGCAAAATCGTGGGAGCCGCAAACGTAGGCCAGAACTTCACGGAGGACATCTATTTCTGGGGACGCCCCTCTTGTGCAGGCGACGGCTACGACGCTTCCTCTTCCGCCGGAAGCAACAAAGGCCCTTCCAACGAAGAATACCTTTCGGAAGTCAAAGCCCGCATCGACACCTTCCTCGTTCATCATCCTTATCTGACACGTGAGGAAGTGCCCGCCGAAATGGTCACCGCCAGTGCTTCCGGACTAGATCCCGATATCTCCCCGAAAGCCGCCTATGCACAGGTACAACGTGTCGCACAGGCCCGAGGCCTCTCGCCCGAAAGCGTCATGGCTCTGGTGAGCAGCCATACCGAAGGACCATTATTAGGTTTGTTCGGCCCGGAGAAGGTCAATGTCCTGAAATTGAATATCGCTTTGGAAAAGGCAGAGAAAAATAAATAACAATCGTATCGAAATACCAAACGCAGGGTAAAAATCATCAGATAAACGTATTTATGGGCAAATACCTAGGTAAAAACGCATAAAAACAAATATTTATGGGTTAAATCGGCGGCGTAGTCCCCAAATAAATATATCGAATGATGAATACCCTGGTAAGAATGCATAAAACAATGAATATATCCATAAAACGCATAGTAACGGCGTTTCTGTTACTGTTTTTCACCTCTTTTACATGCGTCATGGCTCAAAAAGACGATAGCGGAGCCGCATTTACCGTGCAAGGGGACCTTGTGAGTTCGTATCTTTGGAGAGGGTTCTATCAAACGGGAGCAAGTTTCCAGCCGACCCTCGCTTTTAGCGTCGCCGGCTTCTCCCTGACAGCGTGGGGATCGACCGATTTCGACGGTTATAAATCTTCGGAAGGTGCCGCCAACAAGGAAATCGACCTGACGGCAGCCTATACCTTCGGCAATTCCGGACTTACCCTATCCATCGCCGACCTGTGGTGGGCCGGACAGGGCGCGAACAAATACTTCAACTTCAAAAGCCATGAAACCGCCCATCATTTCGAGGCCGGATTGGCTTATACGCTTCCCGTGGAGAAATTTCCCCTCTCCGTTGCCTGGTATACTATGTTTGCCGGACAAGACAAGGACGAGGACGGCAATCAGAACTATTCTTCCTACGTCGAACTCAATTATCCGTTTCGTGTGAAAACTGTCGACCTGACCGCCACCTGCGGTTTCCTTCCCTATACCTCTTACGGAGTTTATACGGGGGCGAAGACGAACGACGGATTTGCAGTTACCAACGTCGCGCTGAAAGGAAGTACCACTATAAAGTTCAGCGATTCATTCTCTTTGCCTATATTTGCGCAGGCTATTTGGAATCCCCGTATGGAAGATGCACATGTAGTCTTTGGAATCTCGCTAAGACCGTGGTAATCTGAAACAAGCAACTCATGGACAGAGAACAGAGCGTACAACACTTTTTAGATTTGCTGAAAAAATCCCGCCGTGGAAATTTCAAGATATACATCGGCATGATTGCCGGTGTGGGGAAAACGTACCGTATGTTGCAGGAGGCGCACGAATTGCTTCGGAGCGGTATCGACGTGCAGGTCGGTTACGTGGAAACACACGGCAGGGTTGAAACGGAGGCGTTGGTCGAAGGTCTACCTTTGATACCGCGCCGCCGGTCATTTTATAAAGGAAAAGAAGTGGAGGAGATGGATTTGCAGGCTATCCTGAATATCCATCCGGAGGTCGTGATAGTAGACGAACTGGCGCACACCAACATCGAAGGCAGCAAGAATGAAAAGCGCTGGCAGGACGTTACGGACATTTTGGAGGCGGGCATCAGCGTCATCACCGCCGTCAATATCCAGCATCTGGAAGGGTTGAACGAGGACGTGCAGGATATAACCGGCATCGAGATAAAGGAACGCATCCCCGACAGTGTCCTGGAGCAGGCGGACGAGGTGGTGAATATCGACCTGACAGCCGACGAACTGGTGAAACGCCTGACAGCCGGAAAAATATACAAGCCGGAAAAGATTCAGACGGCGCTGAACAACTTCTTCAAGTCTGAAAATATTCTTCAGTTGCGCGAACTTGCCCTGAAAGAGGTTGCGCTACGTGTCGAGAAGAAGGTGGAGAGCGCGGTCCCCGTCAATACAGGTGTCCGGCATGAAAAATTCCTGGCTTGCATCAGCAGTCATGAGAAGACGCCGCGTAAGGTCATCCGCAAGGCTGCCCGGCTGGCTACCCGCTACAACACGAAATTTTTTGTCCTCTACGTGCAGACGCCCCGCGAAAGTATCGACCGCATCCCGTTGGCAAACCAGCGTTACCTGTCGAATCATTTCAAGCTGGCAACTGAATTGGGAGGCGAAATCATACAAGTGCAGTCCAGAAGCATCCCCGACAGTATTATCGAAGTATGCCGCGAAAAGCAGATTTCGACCGTCTGCATCGGGAAGCCTGCCTTTACGCTTGTTTCCGTGTTCCGTGCCTGTTTCCAATACCGGAAATTGCTGAATAGCTTGTCGCAAATGAATATTGACCTGATAATATTGGCATAATATGTTACAGTCTGTTAGTCTAAAGATTAAAACGAAGCTCACCTATGGTATAGGTCTGCTGTTTGCAATGATTGTCCTGCTGGGCGGTCTTTCGGTAAAGAATATCTACCGCATGTCGGCGGATACGCAGAATATCCTGGCGGATAATTACAATACGCTCCTGTATTCGCGCCGTATGCTGGATGCCCTCGAACGTATCAAGACCGACCCGGTGGCGCGTACCGAGTTCGAAAAGAACCTGAACCTGCAAAAGGAGAATATAACGGAAGTGGACGAGAATGTCGCGACCACCCATCTGGTTACGCAATACGAATCCATGAAAAAGGATATGAACGACGCCTCCATCCAACGTGTCCGCATGGCGTTGAACGAGGTGATGAGCCTGAACATGGCTTCCATCTACCGGAAAAGCCAGGTGGCGGAGCATACGGCACATGAAGCCTTGCTGTGGATTTGCATCCTCGGCATCACCTGCATCCTGATAGCCTTTGCCTTCCTGATCCGCCTCCCCCGGTCCATCAACACGCCGATCCGCAAGCTGACAGACGGTATCATGGAGATTGCTAACCATAATTACGAGAAGCGCCTCGACCTTGGGAAATATGAAGAGTTCGCCGCCGTCGCCAACTCCTTCAACCGGATGGCGGAACGGCTGACCGAATATCGTAAAAGTACGCTGGCGGATATTATCCAGGGGAAAAAATACATCGAAGCCATCGTCAACAGCATCACCGAGCCGATCATCGGACTGGACGGGAACCGTAAAATACTTTTCGCCAACGATGTCGCCCTGACAATCCTCAATCTGAAACGTGAAAATGTCATCGGCAAGTCTGCTGCCGAACTGGCGCTGAAAAACGATCTCCTGCGACGCCTCGTGCGCGAACTGGTGCAACCCGACGAAAAGAAGGAACCGCTCAAAATTTATGCTGATAACAAAGAAAGTTATTTCAAGGTGCAATACATTCCCATCCATTTGACGGACGGGCAGAAAGACGTCAGCCAATACGTCGGCGACGTTATCCTCCTGAAAAACATCACCGAGTTCAAGGAACTGGATTCGGCAAAGACGACCTTCATTTCGACCATCTCTCATGAACTGAAAACACCTATTTCAGCCATCATGATGAGCCTCAAACTCCTGGAAGACCAGCGGGTAGGCGATATGAACAACGAACAGAAGGCGCTTGCCGAAAGCATCAAGGAAAGCAGCGACCGCCTGCTCGAAATAACCGGCGAGTTGCTCAAGATGACGCAGGTGGAAACCGGAAAACTGCAACTGAACCCGAAAATCACCAAGCCAATCGAACTGATAGACTATGCCATCAAGGCGAACCGTGTGCAGGCGGAGCGTTTCGGCTGCCATATAGAGGTCGAGTATCCGGAGAAAATCTCCAAACTCTTTGTCGACAGCGAAAAGATAGCCTGGGTCCTGACAAACCTTTTGTCGAACGCCATCCACTACACGCCGGAAAACGGACGCATCATCATCGGTGCCCGGCAGGAAGGCAAAGTCGTGGAGATATTCGTCCGCGATTTCGGCAAGGGCATCGACCCGCGTTACCACCAGAGTATCTTCGACCGTTACTTCCGCGTTCCCGGTACGAAAGTGCAGGGTAGCGGCCTCGGACTGGCTATCAGCAAGGACTTCGTCGAAGCTCATGGCGGAACCATTCGCGTGGAAAGCGAGATAGGAAAGGGCAGTACCTTTATCGTTTCATTTAATGTCTGATAATAAGTAAGAAAACACAGTAAACAATCATGAAAGTATTAAAATTTGGCGGTACATCTGTCGGCTCGGCCCGACGGATGAAGAACGTCGTATCCATTATATCCGGCGGTGAACCTAAAATTGTCGTCTTATCGGCGATGGCCGGAACAACTAATTCGCTGGTCGACATCACTCGTTGTTTCTATCGCAAGGAGGTCGATGAGGCCAATAAAATCATTACCCGTCTTGAACAGGCTTATGCCGGCCATATCGAGGATTTATATACCTCTGTCGCCTATAAGGAAAAGGCGCTGGAACTGGTAACGGAACGTTTCAATGAAATTTGGGCGTTTGCCGGTACACCTTTTACCGTCTTCGATGAAAAGGTGGTGCTGGCGCAGGGTGAATTGATTTCCACGGGCATGATGCATCTTTACCTGCAAGAGCAGGGAATGAAGTCGGCATTGCTTCCGGCCCTCGATTTTATGCGGATAAATGCCGACGGTGAGCCGGATATGTCCTACATCGAAGAGCATCTCGGAAAACTGCTGTCCCGCTTCCCGGACACGGATATCTTTATCACCCAGGGTTTCATCTGCCGGAACGCATACGGCGAGACAGATAACCTGCAACGCGGAGGAAGCGATTACAGTGCTTCCCTGATCGGAGCGGCCGTCCATGCCCGTGAAATACAGATATGGACGGACATCGACGGTATGCATAACAACGACCCGCGCGTAGTAAACCATACCGCTCCTGTCCGCCAGCTTAACTTTGAAGAGGCGGCGAAGCTCGCTTATTTCGGAGCGAAGATACTCCATCCTTTTTGCATCCGCCCGGCAAAGGAAAGCAATATTCCGGTCCGCCTGCTGAACTCCCTGCAACCCGATGCTCCCGGAACATTAATCTCGAATACCGCGGAGAAGGGCAGAATCAAGGCGGTAGCAGCGAAAGACAATATCGTCTTCATCAAAATGAAGTCGTTGAATATCCTGCCGCCTCATAAGTTCCTGAGCACGGTGTTCGATACATTCGCCCGCTACAAAACGGCCGTCGATATGGTGACGACCTCCGACATAGGCATCTCCGTGACGACCGACAATCCCGAACATTTGCAGGAAATAGTAGGCTGCCTGGAGAAATATGCAACAATCAGTGTCGAAAAGGATATGGTAATCGTCTGTGTGGTGGGCGACCTTGAATGGCAGAACGTCGGCTTCGAGGCAAGAATCATAGATGCGTTGAAAGACATTCCCGTGCGGATGATTTCTTACGGGGGAAGCAGCAGCAATGTCTCCCTGGTGATGAAGTCTGCCGATAAAACGCGTGCATTGCAGGCACTGAGCTCCCGTCTGTTCCCGAAACCGGATGAGACGGAAGCGATTGGTGCCTGAAAACAGAAGCGTGTCAAAAAGAGGCTGACCTCTGTTTTGACACGCTTCCCTGTTATTCAGGAAACCTTACGGATAAGGTTTTTCTTTATTTCTTTTCTTTCAGTAAGTCACGTATTTCAGTCAGCAACTGAACATCGGCTGGCGGAGCGGGAGGGGCGGCAGGCGCTTCTTCCGTTTTCTTTTTATTCAGGGCATTCATCCCTTTTACCATCATAAAGATAGCGAACGCGATAATGATAAAGTCGAAAGTCACCTGTATAAAATTCCCGTAATTGATTGTGACGGCAGGCGTAATGACTTTATCGCCTTCCATAACCGCCTGTTTCAGCACGATTTTCAAATCGGTAAAGTTGACACCACCCACCAGTAACCCTACGGCAGGCATGATAATATCTCCAACGACCGAAGATACGATTTTTCCGAAAGCACCACCAATGATGATACCGACAGCCATGTCAACGACGTTGCCGCGCATGGCAAACTGTTTAAATTCTTGTAAAAACTTTCCCATACATATTCGCCTTTTTTATGTTATAACCATAAATGATTGCATTTGGTTGCGAATATACAAAGTTTAGTTAAAATATCAGGCAAGAATTAGCTTTTCTATATCTTCATCCACGGTACTGATGGTTCCGATGCCGAAGTTTTCAACCAGTACCTTCGCCACGTTCGGTGAAAGAAATGCCGGCAACGTCGGTCCCAGGTGAATGTTCTTAACGCCCAGGCTCAGCAACGCCAGCAGGACGATAACCGCCTTCTGTTCATACCACGCAATGTTGTAAACAATTGGCAGCTCATTGATATCTTCCAGTCCGAAAGCCTCCTGCAACTTCATGGCGATAACGGCTAATGAATAACTGTCGTTGCATTGTCCGGCATCCAGCACGCGGGGAATGCCGCCGATGTCGCCGAGCGGCAGTTTATTGTAACGATATTTGGCACAACCGGCTGTCAGGATTACGCAGTCGGAAGGCAGTTCGCTGGCGAACTCCGTATAGTAGTTACGGCTTTTCATTCGTCCGTCGCAGCCGGCCATCACGACGAATTTACGGATGGCACCGCTCTTAACGGCATCGATCACCTTGTCTGCCAACGCCATAACCTGGTTATGGGCAAATCCTCCGGTGATCTGTCCGTGCTCGATTTCTTTGGGCGTATCACATCGTTTGGCATGGGCTATGATTTCCGAGAAGTCTTTCGTCCTGCCGTCTTCCCTTGACGGAATATGTTTCCATCCCGGAAAGCCTGTCGAGTTGGTTGTATACACACGGTCTTTATAAGAAGCTCCTTCCAGTGGCGGAACGATACAGTTGGTCGTGAACAGGATGGGTCCGTTGAAGCTCTCGAACTCTTCCCGTTGTTTCCACCAGGCATTTCCGTAGTTACCGACAAAATGTTTGTATTTCTTGAAGGCCGGGTAATAGTTGGCCGGAAGCATTTCGCTGTGCGTATATACATCGACTCCGGTTCCTTCCGTTTGTGCAAGCAGCTCTTCCATATCTTTCAGGTCATGGCCGCTAATCAGAATGGCCGGATTGTTGCGTACACCGATGTTCACCTGTGTGATCTCCGGATTACCGTAACTGCTGGTATTGGCCTTGTCGAGTAATGCCATTGCTTTTACACCGTAACTGCCGGTTTCCAAAACGAGTGCCGTCAATTGTTCGGCTGAAAGGTCTTTCCGCAAAGTTTCGGCAAGGGCATGCTGTATGAAAGCATGTAAATCCTTTTCCTCGAATCCCAGATTGCCGGCATGTTCGACATAAGCTGCCATTCCCTTTAAGCCGTAGATGATGAGTTCTTTCAGGGAACGGATATCGGGATTGGCTTCACGCAACACACCGACCGTAAGGGCTTTTCCTTCGAAAGTACTTTCGTTGCCTTTCCAGACCAGTTCATCGATGACCGGCAGTTCGATGCCGTATCCGGTCGCCTCTTCTTTTAGCTGCTCCCTAAACTTCAAGCCATTGACAATTCGGCCGGTAATACTCTCTATATCGAAGTTCGCATTTGTTATAGTAGAAAAGAGCGCATCGACAACGAAACGGTTGATATGCGCGGGAACTTCTACTCCGGCATTCCGTAACAGGGTAGCCACAACGGAAACACCTTTGGTGACAAATAAAAGCAGGTCCATCCGGTTGGCCGTTTCATCATCCTTCCCGCAGACACCCTTGATAGTACAACCGGTACCTTTCGCAGCTTCCTGACACTGAAAACAAAACATTTTTGCATCCATACTATTCTATAATTTATTGGTTTATATTATTCCGAAACAAAAGTAGGACAGGCCGGTCTCTTATATTGTACCAAATGTTACAAACGCGGATATTTCTTTGATAAACGCGGTCATACTTTCATTTGGATACGGGGGAAACATGTGTCGGTTCCTATGTCATTTTATTTATCTGCTGATGTAAGTTGTTGCCGACGTCCTCGACAATATTGCCGACACTGTCGAAAGCTTTGCCGACGTCGTCGATTATTTTGCCGACAGCGTCGGCAACAACTTACATCAGCAGGAGAATAAGGTTTCTTCCGTATCTTTTCCTATATTTGCCTGTATATATAATTGAATAAGTCTGTATATATAAATGAACATGATAGCAATTCTTTCTAAATCCATATTATTCCGGAATATCCCGGAATCAGACATTTCCGGTTTGTTGGAGACAACGGCTTACCGGGTCGCATCTTACCGCCCAAAGGACATTATAGCTTTGCAGGGAACGCCATGCAATTATCTGATGATCGTGTTGAACGGACTTTTGCAGGGACAGATGGTGAATGATGCGGGTAAACTCGTTGTTATTGAAGAATTGGAAGCGGCTCAGTTGTTAGCCCCCGCTTTTTTATATGCCCCAAAAAACAATTTGCCGGTAAATATCATCGCCATGGAGCCGTCAGAGATTTTATTTATCCATCGGGATGATTTTACCGTGTGGATGCAGCAGAACAGGCAGCTTCTTCAAAACTTCCTGATGCTGATATCCGGCAGGAGCCATTTCCTGAGTGACAAGATTATGTTCTTGTCTTTGAAGAATATAAAGAATAAGATAGCGGATTATTTGCTTCATAAACTGCCGGACGCGTGGTCTACGGTGATTCATCTGACCGATACTCAGCAGGAGATAGCCGATTCATTTGGTGTGACCCGTCCTTCGTTGGCACGTGCATTGGCAGAGATGGAGCAGGAAGGAATTATTTCTATAGACAGGAAAGTGATAACGATTTGTAACATGCAGCTTTTGCGGCAGATGGGGCAATAAAGCATCCAATCGGAAACAGTTTTGCCAGCCAATATCCTTAATAAGGATTAAAAGAAATTAATCCGTCAGCCCGATATACCGACTTCGGTCGGCTTTTAATTATCTTTGTAACTGAATTTTAGAACAGTGCCACAAACCGACCTCTTATAGTTTCAAAACCAATTGTTTTCTATTTAATTTTTTTGAATATCAGTCAAAGTCGAACTTTATTTAATTACATGATGAAAAGGGATTTATTTATTAAGTTAGTATTTATATGGGGATTATTTACCGGATTTACAGATATACATGCAGCCGGAGTAACTGAACCGGATAGGGCCAGTGATATTGTCTATGCGCTCCCGATAGAGAAAGTGATTCCGATTTTTGGCAGTCACTATAGTAAAACAAATAATAGTTTTAATATTTATGACAAGTGGGGGGATGAAAAGACAACACCTTCATTAGCACAGACTGAGGATGGCTTTAATCTTGTTAAATTATCGAATTTCGATTACCATCCATTGACTTTTTATAATTCACCTGCCGACTTATCGACGGCTACATACATAAATATAGATGCTTTTTTTAGCAAGGATGTCAGTACTGTAGGAATAAAATTATATCCGTCAGGTAACACGGATTATGAGTTTACCAGTAATAAAACATATAAAAAGGGAAAATGGCATTCCATCCAAATCCCTTTAAGCGAATTTGCTCGTGTTAAAGGAGACGAGGCGCTCCAAACAACTGCTTCTATGCTATTAAGCGTGCAAGGTGATGACGTTGGAGTTACTGCTTATCTTGACAATATCTATTTTTCTACAGAAGCAAATGAACCGATGGAAATACCGGCTGCTTTAATACCGGAACGCTCCGCCGCCAATGTCGTTAATTTCTATAGCACTAAATATGGAACAGGCACTGAAGTAGTCTTTTTAGAGTGGGGAGGAAAATATAATGTTTCAAAAAAAGAAGATAATGAAGGTAATGAATTGCTTAAATTATACGGGTTTAATACGGGTGCAATCCAGTATAATCTCAATAATCAAATACTGGAAATTGGAGATAACAACAAATTTCATTTAGATGTGTATGCGGGAAATGCCATTCCGGCTTTTAAAGTAACATTGATGCTTTATGATAATAGGATAGGCAATGCGGAAAATATCGAATTTGAAACACCGGAATATAATCTGGCTGCCAATGAATGGCATACTATTGATATTGATATCGATGATTTCCTGGAAGATACAGAGCGTAAAATAAGTACAATTCAAATCCATACCGGAAGCAGTAATAATACGATCTATTTGGATCATATCTATTTTTATAATGATGAAGATATCATTCCCGTAGAAGGTGCCCCGGAACACATGCTTATCTTCCTCCCGTGCAATTAAATCCGGCGAATGTAATTTCTGTATTCAGCGATGCTTATGAAAACGGACTTTCGGATGGCTATCCCGAAATTGCTGATTGGGAGCAAAGCACTATAGATGCAATTGTTCGGCAGGGTAATAACTCCATTTACCAGTTAACGAAAACAAATCAATTCCCTCTTAAACTAGGAAACGTCAATCTTTCGGGAATGGATTCTTTGCATATCGATGTCTATTCGCCGGATGCAATATCTTTGAGCATTACGCTTGATGGCGGGACTAAACATTCTATTCCTCTAACGCTTGTTTCGAACGAATGGAACCGTATAAATATTGCATTATCAGAGTTTACAGATGTGCCTTTGGAAGAAGTTCATTATCTATCTCTTGAAGATGGAAATGAAAAGACTTTCTTTATTGATAATATTTATTTCTTCAAGAAAAAGGAACTATTCACTCCTTCTCCGATTGAGAATCTGAATAAGAAGTTGGGAAAAGGGATCAATTTAGGGAATATCTATGACCAATCGAATCTGGTATGGAATGATGCTTACGTTGCGATGGTAAAAGAACAAGGATTTACACATGTTCGTCTGCCCATCCGTTGGGATAATGACGGCAGAAGTATGAATGAAAAGCCTTATAATATTGATGAAGCGTTTATGCTTAAAATTAAAGCTGCCATTGATAAGATTCTTGCTGCCGATTTAAAGCTCGTCATCAACATGCATCATTATAACCCTTTAATGGAGTTATCGGGAAATGAACAGGCGAAAGAAATGGAGCGTTTCCTTGTTTTGTGGGCTCAAATTGCTGAGTATTTCCAGAATTATCCGGAGGATTTAGTCTTCGAAATACTCAATGAACCCAGAGATAATATGACGGTTGCGCTATGGAACGAATTGCTGGAAAAAGCTATAAATACCATACGAATAACGAATCCGAATCGGGCCATAATGGTTGGTACGACAGATTGGGGAACGGTCAATGGATTGGATGGATTAATACTTCCACAGGATAATCATCTTATTTTGACAGTCCATTATTATAATCCAATGCCGTTTACTCATCAGGGGGCTGAATGGTCCGGTAATCCTCCGGTAGGATATAAGTGGTATGATTCACAGAGTGATAGGGAGGCCGTAATAAATGATTTTAACCTTATCAGAGATTTTTCTGCGAAAAACAATAATATCCCTGTCCACATCGGTGAGTTCGGTACGTATGACAAAGCGGATCTGGATTCGCGCCTGCTCTGGACTACCTTTGTCACACGTACGATTGAGCGGTATGGTTACAGTTATGCCTATTGGGATTTTGGAACTGACTTTGGAATTTATGACGTTGCCACCGGACAATTCCGTCAGCATTTATTGGATGCTTTATTTACAAATAAAATTCCGAAAAAACCAATGGATTTGCATATTGTTGGGAGCGAAACCGTCTATGACAGCAATATAGATAAAGGTAGCAACTGGAACACCGGTTGGATTAACCAAACAAGTCATTGGATTAACTCTTGGGATGATGGTGAGCTGAAAGTTTCTATCATTAATGGTGGTGAAAATTCTTGGGACGTTCAACCGATTTTACTCACCAGCCTTGAAATGGGAGCGGTATATACAGTCACATTTACTGTCAGCGGAGATACTGAAGGTTTCACTTTTTCAAATTATATCGGGAAAAATGGTACCGCTTATATTCCCTATGGACCAAATTTATCTTTCTCTGCCAAACAGCAGGAGGAGACATATTCTTATACTTTTACTATGTTGAGGGAAACGGATGATGCTGCACGTTTTACTTTAGATATGGGAGGAAAGGGAACAGGAACTATCACATTCAAAAACATCTCTATAAAAAAAGGAACTTTGGCTATAAATGCTGCCGCTGTTCCTGAAATGGAAGAATCTGATGTATCTACAGTTTTTAGCTCTTTCTATACTGACGACTTACAGACTGTCGCATTTCCGGAAATGGACTTAACCATAAAAGGAGAAGAGGAAGATGTGAAAGGGAATAAAGTTATAAAACTGGAGAATTTCGATAAGCAGAATATCACTTTGGGAACATCTGTCCAGCTGAACGATAAAGGTCGTCTTTGTCTGAATGTATTTCCCAGAAGTAAAATGAGTCTGAAAATAACGGTTGGTAATGATACTGTAGAACAAGAATATAGTTATGATTTAAAACCTCATACATGGAATGCCCTTGATATGGATTTGGCCGGACTTCTTATTAAAACAGAAGGGAAGATTAACAGGATTAATTTATCCTGTGCTCCCGGAGGTCGGACGCTGTATCTTGATCATATTTATTTTTATGAAGAAAGTGAGGGAGAAGAACCTTTAGAACCGGAAGAACCAGTCGGACCTACTGTAGCTGCTCCTACTCCTTTACAGGCAGAAAGCAGAGTTGTTTCTGTTTTCAGTGATGTTTATGCAAACATTCCTTATTCTTTTGACAGTCAGGAGGGGCAAACGACTAAAGTGGATGTTGTTAAAATAGCAGGCAATAATACATGGAAATTGACTAACACCAATTCATTGTTTATCAACTTGGATAATTTAAAGGTCGATCACCTTGAACAATTACATCTGGATGTATGGACGCCTGATGCAGAAATATTTAGTATCTATTTGTCAGACGGAGTATTGGAAACTCCGGCTATAAAGATGGCAAGTATCGAGCAGAGATGGAACGCTTTGGATATACTTCTGTCTGATTATCAGAAATATATTAATATGGCAAATCTTTATTCTATCCGGCTGGAATCAAATAAACCTGGTGCTTATTATATTGACAATTTATATTTTTATTCAAGCCCGGCAACTGATAATAGTGCTATCCAACAGGTGAATGATATAACTTGTAGAATAATAAATAACCAATTGTTTGTTGAGTCACAAACTCCGCTTCGTTCCGTAATTATTTCTGATGTTTCCGGACGTATAAACAGTAACATAAAGGTGAATGGGGCTACTGCTGTGACTATTGATTTAAACTCAATGAGTAATGGGGTTTATTTCCTGCGGGCAGTTTGTTCCGATGGAAAAATAAAAACAACTAAGTTTCTGAAAAGATAAAACTGGATAAAAATAAACCCACAATTTTCTAAAAAAAGAGTGGGTTTATTTTTTTAAGTAATCTATACCGGACCAGGTATTACTTATTCAGGAAAGAACTTTTCATTCTGGCAATATCTGTCAGATAATCCTGCAAATCCTGTTCATGTTCTTCTTCCATAGCCAGGATATGTTTGGCTATTTCGCAGGTAGTAAAGTCTTTGCCATCTGTAAATTCGGCAATTTGCTGGTATCTGACAATGGCGCAACGTTCTGAAGCGACATTCTGGTTTAGCAGGCTGACAACATCGAAGTCATTTGGTACGTCATATTTGCATCTGGCCAGTTCGAACCATTGTTTCGGATCGAGAACGGGAACACCTTCCAGTTCGATGATACGGTCGGCCAATAGTTTGGCATGACCTAACTCTTCGTTGGCATGTTCTTCAAATTCAGCCTGTACGTTTGCACGCATAGCACCTTCTGCAACCAAAGCGCCTACCCAATATTGATAGTATGCTAACCATTCTTCTGATAATGCAGCGTTAAGCTGTGATAACAAACTTTCTACGTCTAGTTTTTTCTGTAGAATCTTAACACTTTCTTTTGCCATAATTGTAAAATTTAGTTTAGTATAATGCTCGTTCGTACTGTTCAAACAATACTGTCGTGTGTTTGTTCATACTAAACTAAATTGGAACGGTAATTTATTATTTTTTCTATTATGTTAGATATAGGCTTTCCGGTAGAGAGCAAGAAGGTCTTCGACGGTAACATCTCTCGGATTGCCGGGAGTACATACATCTGCATAAGCTGATTGGGCCAGTTGTTCCAGGTCTTCTTCCTTTACTCCGATCTCGCTTAGTTTCTGTGGAATGCCGATTTTCAGGGATAGTTGTTTGACGGATTCTACTGCAGCGACGGCTGCCGCTTCATCGTTCATTCCTTGTATGTCGCATCCCATTGCTTGTGCTATTTTCTTATATTTCTGAATGGAAGAAGGCATATTATATTCCATCACATAAGGAAGTAACAAAGCATTGGCAACTCCATGAGGTATGTTATAGAAAGCTCCCAGGGGATGAGCCATTCCGTGTACGGCTCCTAATCCGACGTTACTGAACCCCATACCTGCAATATATTGAGCTACTGCCATACCATTACGCGCTTCAAGATCATGGCCGTTGGCAACGGCCGCAGGAAGATGGCGGGCAATCATTTCAATGGCTTTCAGTTCAAACATATCTGACATTTCCCAGGACCTTTGGTATATAACCTTCGATTGCATGGGTGAGCGCATCCATGCCGGTCGCTGCGGTGAGCGATTTGGGCATGGAACTCATCAGCTCAGCATCGACGATTGCCAGGACTGGAATATCATTCGGGTCTACACAGACCATTTTCTTGACATTCTCTTCGTCGGTAATCACATAGTTGATAGTTACTTCTGCTGCTGTTCCTGCCGTAGTTGGCAAAGCTATAATAGGAACGGATTTGTTTTTGGTATTGGCTACACCTTCCAGTGAAACGACATTTGAGAATTCTGGGTTATTAGTAATAATTCCTATTGCTTTTGCCGTATCTGTCGGGGAACCGCCTCCTATGGCTATGATGAAATCGGCAGCAGATGCTGCATATGCTTTTACGCCGGCTTTTACATTTGTAACAGTTGGGTTTTGTTTTACTTCTGCAAAAGTGGTGTAGGGGATAGCCGCCTGTTCCAATATGTCGGTAACCTGTTTTACTACTCCAAATTTTACAAGATCATTATCTGTTACGATAAATGCTTTTTTAAGGTTTCTCCTTTTTACTTCTTCAGGGATAACACTCCTTGATCCCGAACCAAAGTAAGATGTTTCATTCAATACGATTCTGTTCGTGTTCATGATCGTTTTTCTTTTGTTATGTATTGTAATAGGGCGTCAAAAGTAAAGCATTACCAGTTTCTGAAACTTATAAATATGATATTTATGGTTTCAAAACTGATAATGCTTTTATGTTAGGATTATTGTCGTTTAATCGTCCAGTTTGCCGAACTTGCCGGCTCCCAAATCAATGTAAGCTTGTTTTAATTCTGCCACGTTATTCATAACGAACGGACCATATGCTGCAATAGGTTCTTTGATCGGTTCACCACTCATTATAAGTACAGTAGCTTTGTTTACAGCGTGGATGGTGAACGTTTCTCCTTTAGTTTCAAATAAAGCAAAATAATCGGTTGGAACCAATTCATTATTATTGATCTTTACGGAACCTTCAACGACTAAAATAGCAGTATTGTAATCTGCCGGAAATGAAAATTCAGCATTTCCACCTTTGTTTAGTTTAGCATTGAACAGATGCATCGGGGTAAAAGTAGATGCTATTCCGTTTGTATTCTGATATTTGCCTGCAATAACTTCTACCAGACCTGTGTTATCGGATAATTCGACTTTTGGTATCTGACTGTTTTCGATAGATTGATATTTAGGATCGGCTTTCTTATCCCTGGCGGGAAGATTGATCCATAATTGTACAATGTGGAATTCGCCTCCTTTCCGGCTGAAACTTTCTTCGTGATATTCCTTATGAAGTACTCCGGATGCGGCTGTCATCCATTGGATATCGCCCGGGCCGATCACGCCGCTGTTGCCTCTGCTGTCGTGATGGGCTACTTTTCCTTTATATACGATTGTGACGGTCTCAAACCCACGATGAGGGTGTACTCCGACTCCTCTCGGTTCTTTACGTGGAGAGAATTCCATTTTTGCATTATAATCTAACAGAATGAAAGGATTCATACGTTCCCTGCTTAGTTGTTCCAAATGCGGTATGAAATTATGAACTCTGAATCCGTCTCCAACCATATGCGGGGCAGGCGGAGCTATGATACTTTCTACTTTTTTTATTGTCATAAAATAATCTCTTTATTTTTTAGTAAAACAAAAAAGAAAACGGCTTTGTTGTTATAATTCGTTATTCCCATATTATAATGTATAGGGAAGGTTCTTGAAAAGATCTTAAGTTAGGCAATAACGCCTGAATTTTAAGGATAGTTGCAGAGTGAGACTTTGTTTGATTTTTTTATGCCTGTAACGATCAGTCGTTCAGAATTATAGTCTGTCAGTAACGATTTAGTTGAAAAAATAATCCCATAAAAGTTTGGAGCGTATGTTGTAAAGCACTACTTTTGCATCCGCATTCGAGAGAGAACGGCACTGCAAAACATGATGAAAAAAACTTTTAGAAAAACTTCCTAAAACATTTGGAAGTATGAAATAAAAGTTCTTATCTTTGCATCCACGTTCGCTAAAATAAAGCGAGTGTAACAATAAGAGTTCTTTGAAAGATTTACATATCAACAAGTAGTACAAGTATTAGAAATTAATACCGTCAATAACTTGAAATAAATACGAATTCTGAGCATAGAGATATAACAATTTAA
>NZ_QSDP01000102.1:0-23406 GCF_003463685.1 Parabacteroides sp. AM58-2XD | reverse complement strand
TGACCTCAAAGGTATGATTTCAAATCGTCGCGCCTAAAAAGTAGTATCTAATAGACTATATTTCAATTATTTCAAAGAACTATTTATCCACTTTTACGGGACAGTAATGATACATTATATATATTATAAATTAATCGACTACTTTATAGCCTTTCCAGCCGTAGTAAGCACAGAAGAGGAAGCAAACCAGCGGAATGAGATAAGCGGTATAATAGATAGCTTCGAAATGATGCATCACGTAGGCTGTCAACTGGGGCAGGCAGGCGTTTCCGACAATCGCCATGACAAGGAAAGCCGCTCCGCTCTTGGTGTTGTCTCCCAGGTCTTTCAGCGCCAGCGAGAACTGTGTCGGGTACATGATCGACATGAAGAATGAGACAGCCAGCATGGCATACAATCCGACCGTGCCGCCGCATAATGCAATCACACCGCAGAGTACGACATTCAGCAGGGCATAGACCAGCAGCATATCCTGCGGACGGAATTTAACCATCAGCAACGTCCCTATCCAACGCCCCAAAAGGAAGGCCAGCATATACAGGCCGAAGAAAGTCGTTGCCACGGATTCCGATAGGCCGGCATAACTGCAACAGTACACCAGAAACAGGCTGTTGATGGCCGTTTGTCCCCCGTTGTAAAAGAATTGGGCAATCACTCCCCAGCGCAGATGTGAACGTTTCAATACGCTGAAATCTATCAGCTTTCCGTCCTTGTCCTTTCCGCTGTGTTCCTCATCCTGTATCCGGGGCAGTTTGGAGACGATGAATACAACCGCGATGATGATTAACAGAATTGCTAAGATAAGATACGGTTGCTTCATCGAATCCGTTTCAAACTGTATATAGCTTCCCAGCCGCCGGGATAATCGATGGGCAGGGTGGTCCGGGTATAGTGTTCTCCACTCAATACCAACTTACTGAGAAACATGGCGGCGATAAATGCCCCCAAGCCGTTGAACGACTGGGCCAGGTTTAGCCTGCGTGGTGCCGTCTCCGGATTCCCCAGAGCTGTGACATAAGGGTTGGCAGCTGTTTCAAGGAAACACATGCCGGTTGCAATGATAAAGAAGATTGTCAGGTATGCCCAATATTCTTTCAACATGGCTGCCGGGAAGAACAGTAATCCTCCGAAAGCGGCCAGCAATAGTCCGAAGATGATACCGGCCTTGTAGCTGTACCGCTTCATGAACATGGCAATCGGTATCGGGAAGATAAAGTAAGCCAGCCAGTAGGCCGTTTCGGTGAAAGAGGCTTCGAACGTATTCAGTTCGCAGGTTTTCATCAATTGCCTGATCATGGTAGGCAGCAGGTTGCTGCTGATTGCCCACAGGAAGAAGAGGCTGAATATCAGTGCCAGTGGCAAGGCGTAATTCTTTTGTTTCATACTATATCGTGTTAGGGTGTGTTTACTCGGACATGTTTTTAATATAAGGTAACTCGATTAGCCGTTCGAAGCCGTAGAAGGCGGCGGCATTTTCTCCCAGGAAAAGGTCTTTCTCCCGTTCCGTCAGTTCTTCGGTTTTCAGGATAAAGTCGTACGACATTTTATAGGTAATAGCCGTAATCGTGCGGGGATAATCCGAACCCCACATCAGTTTATCCATGCTGACCAGGTCCGCTGCCTCGCGTATCGCTTTGACGGCCCCGTGGAAAGGATAAAACTCATCGTTGAATAACCAGGTAATACCTCCGGATTCAATACGTACATTCGGGTAACGGGCCAGGCGAATCTGCGCCAACCAGTTCGGCCGGGTAACCATACCGAAATGTCCGATTGCAATTCGTAATCCGGGGCATTCCTGTATCACCTCTTCTAATTCACCGGTCTGGACGTCGCCATCGGCCAAATCGATGGAGAGGAGCAAATCATTGCTTTCCATAAAATGGAACATTTCCATCATCTCGTTGCAGTTCAGCCAGACGCGCCCTTCTTCGAGCAACAAGCGTTGGGCGGGAATCTTGATTGCCCTGAATCCGCGTGCAGCCAATTCGCGTGCCTGTGCCAAATAGCCGGGACGGCGAAATTCACAGAGGCCGCATACGAAGAAGCGGTCCGGGTACTGCTTAACAACTTCCAGCAGATAATCATTTTGCAGGCCGTCGATATACTCCTGCGTGATGACGGCAGCCGAGACCTGTGCATAATCCATGTTTGACAGGAATATCTCAGCCGTGTTCCTGCCGTCGGTGATAAACGGAGGAACCATCTGCCGGATTTCGCCCATGAAGAGCGAACGTCCGTTGGTCAGTGTCCGTATCGGCATCCCGTCGACTACCGTGTCCTGCCGGAGCCAGAGATGTGAGTGGGCATCTATAATTTTTCTGTTCATGGTATTTTCTTTAAAGGTTATTTCTTTTCCGGTTTAAGAATTGGACCAGCTGACCCGTTTCTGGTCGCCGATGATTTCCTGTACTTCGCGCACCAGCTCCCAGTCGATGGGTTCTTCTATGTATTGGATATTCTTCCTGACATTTTCCGGATTGGCGGAACTGAATAGGGTGGTCGCTATCCGCGGGCTGCTTACGGAATATTGCATGGCCAGCTTTTCTATCGGATAACCTTTCGAAGCGCAATGTTGTACTGCTTTCCGGCAGGCTTCTACCAATGCCGCCGGTGCCGGATGCCAGTCGGGAACGCCCCGTTGTGACAGCAATCCCATCGAAAGGGGAGAGGCGTTGATGATGCCAATCTGTTTCGATTCGAAATAGTCGAAATAATCAGCCAGCTTATCGTCGTTCAGGCAGTAGTGGCAGAAGTTGAGGACGGTTTCAACCGTACCTTCGGGCACACGGTCGATTACCCATTGCAGGTTTTCCAGTTGCAGGTCGGTGATACCGACATGTTTTACAATCCCTTTGTTCCGTAATTCGACCAATGCCGGCAATGTCTCGTTCACCACCTGGTTGAGGTCGGCAAATTCGATGTCGTGAACGTTAATCAGGTCTATGTAGTCTAAGTGCAGGCGTTCCATACTTTCGTAAACGCTTTCGGTGGCCCGCCGGGCAGAATAATCCCAGGTGTTCATGCCGTCTTTACCGTAACGGCCTACTTTAGTCGACAGCAGGAAATGGTCGCGCGGAATATCTTTCAGCGCTTTTCCTAATACTGTCTCTGCCTTGTAATACCCATAATAAGGGGAAACGTCGATAAAGTTCATCCCGTTTTCAATGGCAGTGAATACAGCTTTGATACTTTCCGCTTCACGGGTTTCGTGAAATACGCTTCCCAGGGAGGAAGCTCCAAAACTTAGTACGGGAACTTTCATCCCGGTTTTTCCGCAATATGAGTACTTCATGGTTTAAATAGATTGAGTTTGCAATAGTCCAAAAGTATAGCTTTTATGTATTGATTATAACCGCTTTGTGCATAAAAATCTACGCAAAGGTTTGCGTGGCAGGCCCTGTCGGATATAAACGGCTCGATGTCGGTATACATGTATCTATCTCGGAGGTAATGCTTGTATCTGCCGGAAAAAATATATATTTGTCGGACCTAATCGGATTTGTGATGCCTAAGAAAAGACACATATCATTGAAAGACCTGGCGAAGGAGCTGGGTGTTTCCGTTTCTACCGTATCCCGTGCGTTGAACGACAGTTACGAGATTGGTCCCGAGATGAGGGAACGTGTGAAGGCGCTCGCCGAGGAATGGAATTACCGTCCGAACCCGTTTGCCCTTAGTTTGCTGAAGAATACGCCCCGTATTATCGGTATTATCGTGCCGGATATTGTTACGCATTTCTATTCGTCCATAATCAGTGGTATCAATGATGTGGCGCGCAAGAACGGGTATTCGGTCATTATCACTTCTTCGTATGAGCAATATGAGCAGGAGCAACATTGTGTGGAAGACCTGGTGAATATGCGGGTGGAGGGTATGCTGGCCTGCCTTTCGCAGGAAACGACCGATTATGCCCATTTTCTTTCATTGGAAGATATGGATATCCCGCTGGTCTTTTTCGACCGTGTCTGCCTTACGAATGCGATTCCTTCGGTGGTGGCCGACAATCAGGAATCGGCAAGGGTGGCTACCAGCCATTTATTGGAATCCGGTTCGAAGCGGGTGGCCTTTCTGGGCGGTTCCGACCATTTGGCTATTGTGCGGCAACGTCGGGACGGGTATATAGAAGCTTTGAAAGAACATGGCTTGCCTGTTGAAGAAGAACTGGTCGTATGTAAGAAAATGACTTATGAGGAAGGACGTGAAGGATGCCGGCAATTGCTTTCATTGCCGGAACCGCCTGATGCAATCCTGGCAATGAATGACACATTGGCTTTTGCCGCCATGAAAGAAATCAAGAAACATCATCTCCGCATACCGACCGATATCGCCCTGATCGGTTATACCGACGAACTTCATTCCAACTACGTGGAACCGGCATTGACCGCCGTTACCCATCAGACCTATAAGATGGGAGAGGAATGTTGCAACCTGCTTCTCAAGCAAATCAAGAAACGTGAGAAACCACGGCAGATTGTCGTTCCCACCCATTTATCGATACGGGAGACTTCGGTTAAGAAGCCTGGTTCTGTTTCTCGAAATCCTTAGGCGTTACCCCGAACTGTTTCAGGAATATCTTGCTGAAATAGGAAGGGAGTTGATTCCTACCAGATAACATATTTCGCCAATCCGGTGTTTGCCGTCCAGAATCAGTTCTGCCGCTTTCTTCAGACGGATGAGGCGGATGAAGTCGTTCGGCGACAGGCCGGAGAGGACTTTTATCTTGCGTAACAGGCTGGAACGGCTCAGGAAGAGTATCTCTGCGAGTTTCTCCACTCCGAAGTTTTCGTCCGTGATGTTTTCATGGATGATGGCTATAATCTTGTCCATAAATTCCTTGTCAGCCTTGTTCATCTGCATGTTATTGACCGGGAAGAACGGACGTTTGGAGAAAGCCTCGCGTTCTTTCTGGCGGTTGTTCAGCAGGGAGAATATCTGTGTTGTCAGGTAATTGAAAGAGAAAGGTTTCTCCACGTATGCCTCCGCACCCAGGCGCAGACCGTTGATTTTGCTGTCGAGGTCGTTCTTGGCGGTCAGGAAGATGACGGGGATATGGCTCAGTTCGATATCGGCTTTCATCTCTTTACACAGTTCGAGGCCGTTCATCACAGGCATCATGATGTCGCTGACGACAATATCGATATGATGATTGCGCAGGATTTCCAAAGCCGCTTTTCCGTCGGGGGCCGTCTCCGTAACAAACATCTCTTGCAGTTTCTCTGCCAGGAACGAACGCATGGTATCGTTATCTTCCACCAACAGGAGTGTATAGTTGCGACCTTCCGCATTGACGGTTGTCCCTTCTTCGGGAAATATGAATTCTTCCTGGATAACGGAGTTTTCCTGTTGCCGCACTTTCTCCTGGGCAAGAGGCAGGGACAGGACAAACGAATTGTTGCTATCTTCGGTATCCAGCCAGAGTTTGCCGGAATGAAGCATGGCCAGCGAACGTGCCAGTGGTAAGCCGATACCGGCGCCTGTCGTTGCCCCTTCTTTCTTATTGATCTGATAAAAAGGTTCGAATATCTGTTGGCTGAGTTCGGCAGGTATCCGGCTTCCGTCGCTGGTGACGCGGATACTGAAGGTGGTCTCTTCACACCTCAGTTCGATACGAATGGTATGGGCCGAATATTTGAGTGCATTGTTCAATAGGTTGCTCAATATCTTGGTAACGGCTTCGCGGTCGATAGCAGCTGTGATTTCTTCTTCGGGAATATCGACCGATAATTTCTTATCCTGTTGGACGATGGTCGGTTCGAAGCGCAGGATGGTATCTTTCAGCAGTGTCGTAACATTGGTCCAGGCAAAATCCATCTTGAATTTGTTGGCTCCGATTTTCCGGAAGTCGAGTAGCTGGCCGGTCAGTTCGAGCAGGCGCTTGGTGTTCTGGGCGATTACGGTCAGGTTACGCGTGATTTTGCTGTCCTGGATATTCATGTCGAGGATTGTTTCCAGCGGACCGTTGATCAGTGTCAGCGGCGTGCGCACTTCATGGGCTATCTCCGTAAAGAATTCTACCTTAGCC
This sequence comes from Parabacteroides sp. AM58-2XD, assembly GCF_003463685.1. Taxonomy (NCBI): domain Bacteria; kingdom Pseudomonadati; phylum Bacteroidota; class Bacteroidia; order Bacteroidales; family Tannerellaceae; genus Parabacteroides; species Parabacteroides sp. AM58-2XD. Next base: position 17,381 of record NZ_QSDP01000102.1, on the reverse strand, counting down.
TCATAGAGTTCCTTTTCTTTTTCTATCTCGAAGAGTTTCTGTTTCTCTTCCATCTGCCGTTCCTTACGGCGTTTGTACCAGCGGAACCATCCGTATATCAGGCAGAGTACCAGGATCGCATAAACGGCATAAGCCAGGAGGATAGCCACCAGGGAGGAAGGATGACGATACGGAGTGAAGTAACCGGCTGGTTATCGTCTTCAATCTCGGCTTTTACCAGGAACGTATAGTTACCCGGGGGCAGTTTGGCATACGAAATATTCTGGTTATTACTGGTTTTTACCCAATCTTTGTCCAGCGGGTCCATTTTATAGTAACATTCCTTGCTACGGGCAGATGAATAAGAGGGCAGTGCTATATCGAAACTGATATTCGACTGGTCGTACGGCAAGGTAATCCGGTCGGTATGCAGGATGCTCTTGCTCAACGGAGAGTTGGGGGTATGTACGGTTACTTCCTTATTATATATGCTGAACTTCGTGATATAGACCGGAGGAATGGAATCGGTCCGCTGGTCGTCATCCGGATTGAAAGCGATCAGTCCGTCGATCGTTCCGAAATAGAATTTGCCGTTGCTTGCTTTGAGCCCCGAATTATAATTGAACTGGTTGCCGACTAAACCGTCGCGGGTAGTGAATACACGGATATCCCCGGTTTCCGGTTTGAACTTGACGAGCCCCTGGTTGGTCCCGAACCAGAAATAATGATTTTTATCTTCCAGTATTTTATAAGCTACGTCGTCAGGCAGGCCCTGTTCTTTGGAGAACGTGGTGAAGTTGTCATCCGCCTCGTTGTACCGGCAGATGCCACCCCGGTCGGTAGAGAACCATATCTGTCCTCTGCTGTCTTCCATGATGGAACTGACGGAGTTTGAACTCAGGCTGGCCAGGTCCTGAGTGTCATTGACATATTTTTTATAAGAATCATCTTCCGGATTGTATTTCCATACACCGCTCCCCATTGAGGCAAGCCATATCTGTCCTTTTTTATCTTCCAGCATACATACGATCCAATCGAGCCCGATCTCTGGTATCCGGGTAAAATCGAACGAGCCGGCTTCTGCCCTGGATAACCCCCAGGCATTTCCTACCCAAAGACGGCCCCGGCTATCGATCAACTGGGAATATACGCTTTCTTCGTCAAGATTTAATTGCTGGTGATTGAGGTGTTTGATCGAATGGTTGGATATATCTATGATATCAAGCCCGTATTTAAACAGACCGCAATATATTTTGCCGTCGTACATACTCATGGACTGGGTCATGAGATGGCTTTTCCTGTCGGATTCAGGATATTTGATCTGTACCACTTCTCCGGTTGATGGATTCAGAATGTTGATTCCGTTATCTTCCGTCCCCACCCAGATATTGCCTTCGGGATCTTCCGCCAGTTCGCGGATGCGGCGGGTATTCAGCGAATTTTCCGAACTGGAAGGGACGAACCTTTCAAACAATAGTTTGTAATTCGGTAAATGGTTGACTCCGCCGAATTTGGTACCGAGCCAGATACCTCCTTCCCTGTCTTTATAGATACAGAAAATAATATTGTCGGAAAGACTGTACGAATGCATCAGGTCTTCCTGGAGATGGGTTACTTTTTGGGATTGTTCGTCAACGATGAACAGTCCGGCATGCGTACAGACCCAAAGGTTATTCTGATCGTAACAGACCACGTCGCGTAAGATGGTGTGATGCACTCCCGGGGCGTTGACTGTTTGCAGGGTATTTGTCTTGGGATTGTACTTTTTCAGTTCTCCGTCATGGATGGCCAGTGCGATCCAATCGCCGTAATCGCACATAGAGAAGATGTGGGCCCCCATCAGGGTGTTGCTATCCTTGTCGGTATGATGCTGAAGAAAGGAGTCTGTTTGCGGATTGTAAAGGAAGAGTCCGACACCGGCTGTCCCGATCCAGACTTCCCCGTTTTCCCTCACGCAGATAGCTCCGGGGCTTTCCCGTTTGATATTATCTTTGTTGGTGATAGCATAATAATATAATTTCTCGTCTTTATAACGGAAGACGCCCTGGTCGGGGATCAGTATCCAGATATTACCGGAATGGTCGGAGGTGATTTTGGCAACCCAGTTACCCATCTGCTCCCCGTTTTCGGTTTTCTGGTCTATAAACGTGAACAGGTCGTATACAGGGTCATAGATATATACTCCCCGGTCTGTACCTACCCATAGTTTTCTGTTCTCGTCTTCAAAAAGGGCGGAGATATTGTGATTGCCTGTACCTGCAATATAATCATCGCAATTGATCGTTTGGATAGAAGTACCGTCATACCGGTTCAATCCGTTTTTAGTGCCGAACCACATGAAACCGTAGCTATCCTGTAGTATTACTTTTACCTGGCTTTCCGACAAACCGTCTGCACTCGAAATATGCGAAAAATAGTAATTGAACGACTTTCTGTTTGCTGCATATAGCTCGGACAGACAGATAATCATCAGGAGAAGATATAGTATAGATTTTCTCATAAAGACAGCCTGTAAATATGTTGTGTGTTTTCTTCATACAAAGATGATGAAAAAAAACGTAGAACCAAATTCTATACGGAATCATTTCTAAATAACCTCCGTTTTTACTGTAACTTTCCGAATTAATGTAAATAATCGTGTATTCGCACACACGTTATGCTTTGTATTTAAAAAAATTGATATATATTTGCCGCAAATCATGAAAAACTATTAAGAAATGAGCGCATTAGGGAATGTCAATCAACAAATGACACGGTACAGGTGGGTAATCTGTGCGATGTTGTTTTTCGCAACAACGGTAAACTATCTAGACCGTCAGGTACTTTCACTTCTACAGCCGATGCTGGAAGAAGAATTTCATTGGACAGACAACGATTATGGAACAATCACTGCCATTTTCTCCTTGTTTTATGCAATTTCCATGTTATTTGCCGGACGGTTTATCGACTGGATGGGAACCAGGAAAGGATATGCCTGGTCAATTGCTGTCTGGTCTGCAGGGGCGGCACTTCATGCATTGTGTGGTGTATTAACAGAAAAATGGGTCGGATTACCAGATGCAGATGCGTTACGGGCTGTAGCTGCAGGAACAGACCTTGCGGCTACGATCAGTATGGTAAGTGTCACGTTCTTTATTATAGCACGTTGTGTGCTGGCTCTTGGTGAGGCAGGAAACTTCCCAGCTGCTATTAAAGCGACAGCAGAGTATTTCCCGAAAAAAGACCGCGCTTTTGCAACGGGTATTTTTAACTCTGGTGCTAATGTCGGGGCTATTGTGGCTCCATTGACTGTTCCTCTGATGGCTGAACTATGGGGGTGGGAAATGGCTTTTATTATTGTCGGCCTGATCGGCTTTATCTGGATGGGAATATGGTTGTTTATCTATAAACCAATCGCGGAGAACCCAAAGGTAAATGATGCGGAACGTGCTTATATTCAGCAGGATGATGCTGAATTGACTCCGGATGAAATTGAGCCTGAAAATGAATCGAAGCTTTCTTTCATTGAATGTCTGGGCTTTAAACAGACTTGGGCGTTTGCTTTTGGTAAGTTTATGACGGATGGCGTATGGTGGTTCTTTCTTTTCTGGACTCCGGCTTATCTGAAGATACAATATAATATGGAAGGAACCCAGATCGCATGGCCAATTGCTATACTTTATTCTATTACGGTGATCGGCTCCGTGTTTGGCGGTAAATTTCCGACTTACTTCATCAACCGAGGGATGAATCCGTATGCAGGGCGTATGCGAGCGATGTTGATCATTGCATTCTTTCCATTGGTCGTTTTATTCGCGCAGCCATTGGGTTATATCAGCTATTGGGTGCCTATCCTGCTGATCTCCGTCGGTGCCTCTGCTCATCAGGCTTGGAGTGCAAATATATTCTCTACAGTAGGCGATATGTTCCCCAAAAGTGCAATCGCTACGATTACCGGTATTGGCGGTATGGCAGGCGGTATTGGTTCGTTCTTTATTCAGAAGGGAGCCGGTATGTTATTTACATATAGTGGCGATACCAACATGCAGTTTATGGGCTTCGAAGGTAAACCGGCTGGATATGCAATTGTCTTTATCTTTTGCGCTGTCGCTTACCTAATCGGCTGGATTGTGATGAAGATACTGGTGCCTAAATACAAGGTGATCACATTAAATTGATTGGATCTTATCATAAGAATGCGGCTGCCTGGCTGAATATATTATTGAAAGCCTGGTTTACAAGTGTTTGGTCGGTTTTTGACCGGAACGGGAACGGTATCTGATGGGAATATTGGAAGGGAAAATCCATTTCTTCCAGTATCTTGTCAGAGGCCTTGCCCAGTGCTTTGATCACTCCGTTGGTCGGCATGACAATGTCTTTCTTCAGTGAGATAGCTTTGATGCGGTTGCAGGCTTTTTGGAAAAAGGACTCACGGTATTCCTGTAAGATATCAGGGCGAATCATGGCTTTGAACGCCTGTTCCAGAAAATCATTCTTAAAGGAAGTAGGCAGCGAACGTTCTTCCAGAAAATCGTGGCGGTAAAATCGTTGCAGGCTGTTGAATGCTTCCTGATCCATAATATCCCGTGCGTTTCCGTTCATCTGGCTGAAAATGGAACCGCCGCAGAACATGAACAGGCGGGTGTCGCTGAACATCTTTTCCGGATTACTCAATAACAAGACCTGTGACAACAAGGCTCCGATCGAATAAGCAAACAGGTTGATGGAAGTATCATCTTTGAATAAAGGATGTTTTCCACTTTTTATCTCATGCACCAATTGCCATAAGTTATAGACCGATTCGCGGCCGGACGCATAGAAACGCAACGGATTTCCTGACAGGCGGCTGCTTAATGTGACATTGGCAAAGGTCGAGTTTTCCAGGTTGTCTATTTCCTGTTTCCTCCTGTTCACCCAGGGTAAAACCTTCCGTGGATTGCACCAGCTACCCGGTGTACGGTTCATATGGAATGCGATGGGGAAAAGGATGACCGGCTTTCCGGTTGAACCGGCCAGATATTCGGCCCAGGTCAGGTATTTTTCCCAGGTACGTTCGTTCAGTCCGTGCAACAGGATGATGGCTTTGTCGCGTTTCTCTTTACCCGAAGGGGCGAAGATCGTATAATTGAATGTTTTGTTTTCCTGAATATGGTCGTCCGTGACAGAGCAAAATTCAGTTGCAGCGAGTCCCTTCTGGAATTCGTTAATTTCGCTGGCACCTATCGTTTGTGTAAAGCGAAAGGGAATTATTTCCAGACGGCTCTCTTCCAGATGTGCCTTTTTATCGTACGAGAAAAGGCTGTTTAGTTGTTGTGTGCGAAGTGAGATATCCATAACAATCGATTTTTTGATGCAAACAAACATTATTAAAACAATCCTTGCAAATAAATGGTTCCGACGAACTCCGGCTGGGACATAAACCGGAATGGCGGGGTGAAATTTTTATATGCGGGGTGAATGTTTCGGGATTTACTAGTACATTTGTTCTCCAAATAGGAGGCAAAAGATATGGGAATGCTCGGTCATAAAATACCCGGTTATATTTATGAAAAGTCGAACATCGTTCGCCTGATCCTGCTGACAGCGTTTTTCGCTTTGGTATTTATCAATATATATAAGCCGTTCAGTTCGTCGAACTGGTATCGGGTTTCAGAGTTTAAGTTTTTTGTTTTTTCCAGTCTGATTATTCTTACCGGTGTGCTGGTGGTGGTGATCAGCCGGATTGTGATGTATTATTGGGGCAGGAAACATGCCATTTCCGTAGGTGCATATTCGGTGTGGATTATTCTGGAGATATTTTTCATGTCTTTGTTTTATACGATCTACACTTTGGTACTGAATCCGGAGCGGGAGTATTTAAGCGTTTTCAAAGAGTCGGCTATCAACACAAGCCTGGTTCTGTTGTTGCCCTATTCGGTCTTACATTTCTATTTTTCCTATCAGGAGAAAGAACGGCAGTTGAGGTTACTGGAAGAGGATCGGGCAGAGGCGGCAAACAAACTTACGGTTTTCTCTTTTTATGACGAAAAGCATGAATTGCGGCTGTCGGTGAAACGGACGAATCTTTTGTATATAGAATCGGCGGATAATTATGTGTGTATCTGGTATCTCAATAAAGGAGTACTGACAAAGTTCATGCTGCGTAACTCTTTGAAATCCATAGAAGAGAGTCTGGCCGAAACGAATGTGCTGCGTTGCCATCGTTCATATATGGTTAATTTCGACCAGGTAAAGGTGATACGCCGTGAAAAAGACGGCATTTATCTGGAACTGGGAGTCGAGAAAGTCCCGGATATTCCAATATCAAAAACATATAGTGAAAAAGTGACACATTGGTTTATGACATATTCGTCGTAAATTATAGGGATAAAGTCTGGTCTCGAAGTATAAGTGATTGCATTGGACTAATTTGGTATTATGTATAATAAAAACCGGAGCTGGTATCACTACTAACTCCGGTCAAGTGTGTCTAGTAAGATTTTTTGGTTAACTTATATGTTTTATAAATAGTTCTTATCTATTAATCATCAACAGCAAGTCCTGTATAGCGATATCCGGAAACTTTATACCTCATGCCAGGTTCATCGTCGCTGAATGAGATATAATAGACAATACTGTCCGCCGGTGTTCCATGAGGTGTCGTAGCAGCTCCCAATAAGATTTTACCGCCGTCAATCGTCACATCACATTCGTCGGCTTCATTGGGAGCAGCACCATTGGTCGCAAATGTCAACGCATTGACATCCGATTTAACCCGTATTTTATATTTCCAAAAGTTGCCTATATCGTCTACATACATTTCGGTAGGTGTGTTTGCTGCCGTGTTATAGGTATTCATAAGGATATGCCCTAATCCATAGCAATCTTCGGCAATGACATTACCTCCTTCATCTACCGCATCTACTGTCACTTTCCATTCACCGGCAAGTGCTTCGGTTGCTGTGTTGCCTATTTCATCTTTTTCGCAACCTGCCAATATGAATACCAGCAGGGTAAATAGCCAAATAATATGTTTATTCATAATTTCTATCCGTTTATTTGTTCATTATTACATAGAATGTCATTTGTCCTGCATAGTCGATATACCAGGAAACCTGTCCTGTTTCCGGGTCATATTTCCCATCTTTCATGCTGTCTATAGAGTCACCCCAACCAGCAAGTAAACTGCTGAGCGGTTCGATCGTATTGTCTGCATTCAGTTTGAAATAGCCTTTCATGGCATAAGCTGCACCGTAAGCGGCTCCTTGGTCATACCAACCTCCCAGAAAATCGGATACGGCAAATATGCCAGGTGCTACCAAAGTGACAGATACACTGAAATCTCCTTTGAATAGAACTTGTTCACCATTCACCTTTCGATAACTGACGCTTGAATCCACCGTATAATCACCGGCAGCATCTGTTGTGACCTCCGGATCATAGACAATCACCGAGCGTTTTGCCGAACTGGAGAATCCATCCGCATTCGCAGCAGAATAAGACACGGAATATAGACCTATCTGATCTGCATTCACATCACTATTGACAGTTACCGAAGCGGTCACGTCTTCTTCTCCCTCCATGGCAATTACACCGGGATCAGAAAATGTACTGCCCACCGGTACTAGCATGGGATCATCACCATTCAGTTCGAAGTTCACATAATGGGTCACTTTAGTCAGACCTTCTGTTGTTTTCTCGCAGCCCCATAAACCGAAAAGACCGCAAAAAAGCAATAAACTATAAATTACTTTTTTCATAAATCTCTCTTTTAAATTAAATTATTTACCCCAAAACACCGGTGACGTATATCCCGGGAATGCCGGTGTGTTCTCATTACGGGAAGAAGAACTTTCTGCATACGGATAACGTTCCAGCAATTTATTTGTACCCACTTCGCCAAATACCTGAATCGGCGTGTACAGCGTACCGGGAACATATTTGGATGTATTGTATGATTCCTGATCGCCTTCGGTATAAAAGTCGCTACCTTTGGCTGTACCGAATGTGGGGTAATCCAAACGACGCATCTCACACCAGGCTTCGAACGGGTTGACACCGGAAAGGGCTACCCATTTTGCGATACCGATACTCTTCTTATAATTGGAAGCATCGAACGGATAACGGGCTACATAGTCGGCAGCTCCACTTACGTTAGCAGAAGCAAAAGAAGCCTCGATGGCGGTCGCATAATGAGTGGCGGCATCGGCTGCAGATCCGTATCGTGCATAATATTCAGCTTTGAAGAATTCAACTTCTGATACGGTGATCAGGTAAACCGGCATATCGAATGTGGCCACCGGACGACACCAATCCTGCAATTTGCTGGTAGACTTCGGATAGTTGGTTCCTGAAATACCACCGATATATTCACTGCTTTTGTTTTTTTGAAAGAAAGCAGCCAAACGAGGATCTTCATATTCGACAGCGCCTTCGCTGTTCTTTACTTGCATCGTACCGATGATCGCCAGGTTGGCAGCGATATTGGTTTGCGTAGATCCCCAGGTCGTAGCAAATTCTTCCGAATAGAACGGGTTCATCTGCCCAGGTTCGTTCTTCCAACATCCTTTATAAGAAACGTCGGCGGTAGGGAAGTTGTTTTCTGCTAATAAAGCAGCCACTTCTGATTGTACGTCTTTCACACCGGACATACGCATCAGCATCTTCAACTTCAATGCATTGGCGAACTGGATCCATTTGTCGGCCGTTGAAAACGGGAAAAGGAAGTTGGTGCATACAATATTCGATGCCGAAACCTTTTCCAATGCCTCATTGATTTCTGCAATCACTCCTTCATAAACCACCTGTCCTTCATCATATTTAGGAGTCGGGAAGTTTTCTAAATCCAGTGCTTCTGTATAAGGCACTTCGCCATAACAATCAACCAAAGCCTCGTAAACAAACGCGCGCAAAACCGTTCCTGCCAAATAGGTTCCCCAGTCTTCCTGTTCTGCGGCCTTGGTTAGTAATGTCTTCAGGTTCTGTAATGCTTTTTGATTGAATTGTGTATAGGTTCCGCTACTGCGAGTAGCCGACATATTGAACTTTGAATAGTCCAAATAGTTGCTTGTTCCGAATAAGTGCGCGTATTGCTGGGCATGGAAACCTCCGGCGATGCGCAAAAAATTACCATAGCTTGAAGCCGTGTTCATTTCGATGGCAGGCATTAACATGGAAGTCTCAACGTTCTCCTCGGCTGGCGAATTGGGATCAGTGTTGATATCCAAATAGCTGTTGCAAGAAGTGAAGCTTACACCCAAAAGCAGTGCAGATGCCAATAATATTTTTTTCATATTTTATTTTCTCCTCATTTTAGAATTTAACACTCAGGTTGCATCCGAATATACGGCAAGACGGGTTGGTATACAGTTCACCGAATTGTGTTGCCAGGTCACCATAAGAAGACTGTGATACGGTTGTTGATTCCGGATCTACGTAGCGGTTATCTGATGCGGTCCAGGTAAATACATTATTACAAAATGCCGTAATGGCCAAATTACTCAATGACATCTTACGCACCCACTGTCTCGGGACATTCCAGGTCAGGCTGATGTTACGCAATTTAACGAATGAACGATCAAGCAAATAAGCTTCTCCACCATCTCCATATCCGTAATCATTGAAATAGGTTTGATAGCTGCCGTTGCCCAGATAAATCGGGGTGGTGTTTTCGGTATAATTGCCATCGCCATTATCAACAACTGAATTGGGGATAATGAACGGACGGCGGTCATTGTAAGTTGTAACTACACCGTTACCTGTAAATTGCATCAGGTTTTTCGTACGTGAGAACATATAACCACCGCTACGAATATCCAGAGCTGCGCTCAATGTGAAGTCTTTATAGGTAAAAGCAGTATTGATTCCGCCTGTCCAGTCATGATTCATGTTTTTGCCGGTATCTTCGACTGATGTACCTAAAACAGAATAACCGTTTGCGTCTACGATCGGCTTTCCATCTGCAGTTTTCTTAGGTAAGTAAGTATAGAACTGCCCCATCGGCTTACCTTCTTCGGCATACATATAAATCGCATCGTTACCGGCAGAGAAGTTATAGATGGAAACTTTTCCACCTTCCAGGCTTTCAGGTAATGAAAGAACTTTGTTGTTGTTTTTTGAGAAGTTGAAACTCAAGTCCCAACGAAAATCTTTAATCTGTACCGGAGTGGTATTGATAACTAATTCGATACCTTTGTTACTGACTTCACCGAAGTTGGTTACCATATAGCTGAAACCTGTTGACGGATCGGTCGGAAGAGTGAAGATCTGGTCTTTCGTTTTGCGGTTGTAATAGGCTGCATCGATCCCAAAACGTCCGTTGAAGAATTGTAAGTTCATGCCGACTTCAAATTCAGATGTCATTTCCGGACGCAATGTGTTGCTACCTTTAGTATTAGAAGCTATAAAGGCATTCACTCCGTTCATCGGGAACTTGGATATGTCGCTGCCATAATAGCCATTTGCCGTACCTTGTATATAAGTCAGGCCTGTCTGATAAGGATCTGCATCGTTACCGGTCTTACCATATGCTAAACGAGCCTTTCCGAAAGTAAGAACTTCATTTTCCGGGATTAGACGGGTAAAGATCCAACTCAATGTGGCACCTGGATAGAAGAAACTGTTGTTGGCGATAGGCAATGTAGACGACCAGTCGTTACGAGCAGTCAAGTTCAGATAAATCATATCGTCCCAACCAACGGTTACATCTCCGAAGAGACCTACCAAACGGCGTTTATTCTGACTTTCCGACAATGTTGTTTTTGTAGAACCGTTGCTCAGATCCCAAAATCCGGAATAGAAAGACAAGTCGTCGGTTTGACCGGTCATGCGCGTATATCCGCGTTCGTTCATGTTTACACCGGCATTTACGTTCACATCCAGCTTGTTATCCAGAAAACGTTTAGAATAATTAGCCAGGAAATCGTGATTCAATTCGTAATGACGGCCATATCGGGTATATACATGTCCGCTTTGGTTCATGTTGGAAGGAGCATATCCATAGTCTTCGTCAATCAGCGCGTCGTCCAGGTTAATTTGTGGAGTACCTACCTTACGGTCATAGTCCGTATAGTCGAAGCCCATACGATAGGAAAGTTTCAACTCTTTGATCGGGGTGACATCTACCTGTACTTTACCGTAAATCTGCTTCGAAGCCGTATGGTTGTAATTGTTTTCCAATGCCCAGTAGGGGTTTGTGATACCGTAAGGAGTAAAGTACGCCTCCGGTGTATTGAACGGTGAACTGGTATCTTTCATGTCTACGATAGAGATGTCGCGAGGTAACTCAAACACGCCGTCGATCACGGATGTACCTTGGAAACTGCCGACTGCATCTGTCTGGCTGCGTGCAAAATTAAGGGAAGAAGACACTTTCAACCAGTTTGTCGCCTCATAGCCGCCACGGAAAGCTACCGTATTACGTTCGTACGTATCATAATCCTTCGGCATGATACCGTCATCTTTCGTAAAAGAATAAGACAGATAATAATCCATCTTGGTGTCGGCAGAAACACCGCTCAAGGAAACTGTATGGTTCTGCGACCAACCCGGATCAAAGAAATCCTTTATATTATCTTTTTTTGCACTGTATTCATGAATCAATTGCTGATTATTCCAGATCGGGCCATACACCTGCATTGATCCATCCAGGCGAGGGCCCCAGGAGCCATTCTCGATATATGTCTGTGCACCGTTCCATCCCTGTCCGAACGAGTTCTGCATTTCCGGCAGAAAAGAGACCATACGAGCCTGTACATTACCGCTGTAGCTGATTGAGAAATTCCGTCCGTCGCCTTTCTTTCCTGATTTCGTGGTAATCACGATCACACCGTTAGCGGCACGGCTACCATAAAGGGCGGTTGCGGCTGCTCCTTTTAATACAGTCATCGAAGCGATATCTTCAGAAGCCACACTTGAAATACCTCCGGTTGATACGTTTTTGCCATCACCGGAAACCATATTATTCTGTAAAGGTACACCGTCAACTACATAAAGTGGTTGATTACTTCCGTTGATAGAACTGAAACCGCGGATTACAATGTTACTAACCGAACCCGGGTCAGAAGAGGTGGAACTAACCGATAATCCGGCAACCTTACCGGAGAGGGCATCGGCAACATTGGTCGTACGTGAGCTGATAATTTCATCGGCCTTAACGGTCGTTGCTGAATACCCCAGGGTCTTTTCAGAGCGGGTAATACCCATTGCCGTAACGACAACTTCATCCAAATTCTGGGTGTCTGATTGCAGGAGTACTTTAATAACAGGCTTTACAGCCACTTCCTGCATGTTCATGCCGACATACGAGATTTGCAAAATTTTGCCCTCGGGTGGTACATCCAAAGAGAAACGACCTTCGATATCCGTTACTGTACCAATCGTTGTCCCTTTAACAAGAACTGATGCTCCAATAATCGGTAGACCGTCATCTGCGGCGGTAACAGTACCTGTCACCTTCACATTTTGAGCCACTACTGTACACATGCAGATCACAAGGCACAGTAAAGTAAAAGTTAACTTTTTCATTTCACACACATTAAATTATATAATATAACTACAATTTTCATAAAGGTTAAATAAGCTATATCTGAGTCCTAGGGGAACTCTGTCCATTAGTCATAAGGAGGGTTTAATGAGCTTGTTCTGAATCTCGACATTATGCTCTTTTATTGAATTTAGCCTGTTGAGTATCAGGTGTTTTGAGGGGGGGAAAGTGAAATTTGCTATAACATGAGGATTTGATGTTAATTGTCGTTTAAAAGGAGTGAAAAATAGCTTCCATTAGTTTGATTTCGGTGGTTCTTGCTACTGAATGTTTAGTGGAGCCGGATTTTTTATGATAAAAAAAGTTGCAGTTGTAATATTTTTGTATAACTTGCCAACGTTTTTTCAATAACTAACAAAACAACAGCAAGCACCGATAAGTTTATCGTCCTGAGTCTAAAATATTTTTATAAAACAGTTTCTGTTATAACTATAAAGATAGTCCAAATGGACAGAGTTCCCCTAGAACTAAGTAAATAAGATTGTATTTGTCAAAGAAAAGCTATCAGCGGAAACTCTGAACAACGAAACATAGAAAAGCATTAGCAAGGTTTCCTTTTGATATAGAAAACGCATACAGGGCATTAAAATGAAACTTTGATGATTCTTCCCGGTTGAACCGTCGGGGAAGATCAAATCTGAATAAAATGTCATTGTGGTGTATATAAGAAAAGAGTGTCGAAACGTATATGTCCAACACTCCTTTTTATTTGAATCGTATTGATTTTGTAATACCGGTTTTATTCTGTAATTACCGAAAACTCACCGATCCCTGCCTGGGGCTGATTATCGACAATGCGGGTTGCTACAAACCGTATCTTGTTTCCTTTTACAGCCGGGAAACGGATTTCCTGTTCTATCGGATTATGTTTGATATTCGAGAATTCGCCTTCTGCAACTTTCTTGTTATTGACAAACAACTGGTAATTTGAAATATGTCCTCCGGCATCACGTCCCTGGTTGGGTACATAGCGGAAGCCGGCAATCGGCATATCATTTGCCAACTGTATTTCGATTTCCTGTTTTCCTTTCGGTAAATAGAATGTCGTATATCCGTTGCCGTCGAACATTGCTATTGTTTTCTCGTCTTTTGGATAAATGACAGTGTAGTTGGATACCGGAATATCCAGCTCTTTTACGGAAACCGGACTGCTCTTGTCGAAGGTACGGTCGTACGAGATAGCCTTGATTGTTCCTTTTTGAGCAAAAGCAAAAGGTTCGGTATAACGGGGGGAATCTTTTGTTGGTTCCGAGCCGTCAGTCGTATAATGGAGTTCTGAGTTTTTATCTTCTACCCGGATAGAAACAACATCTTTGCGGTCACGTCTGATTTCCGGTTCGGTTAATAAGGCCGGTGCCAGGAAAGCCTCTACATTATTGATACATAGCGGGCCGCGTGCATCCAGGAAGTTGATACGTATCTTGTCTGCATTGACAGTCTGGAAACGGACGATACGTTTGTAGCCGACAGTTGTCGTGGAATCGGCTGCTTCAACCGGTGTCCATTGCCCGTCTTTTTCTGTTTCGATGGTGAACGCTTTGACGCGCTGTCCCAATGGGATATATTCCTGTATCATCAGGCGGTTTACATCCGTCGGTTTGCTGAAGGCGAAAGTAAGCGTAGCGTTTGTAACTCCGTCTTCTGTAGCCCAGTAAGAATCCCAATTGCCGTCATTCGTTTTGTCAGCCTTAAACTGGCCGCCGCGGGAATTGCTGGCTTTTACGGATGCTCCCTTTAATAAGTTGGTTTTTAAATCGTTCTGTATAGTTTGATACCATTCGACTGCACGGATAGAATCCGTCGGACTGATCTTTCCGTTTAATGCAACCGGAAAGTTTAGCAGGAAGTTTGCATTATGTCCGACACTCCGGTAATACAGATCGACTAAATGTGATAATGATTTTACCTGATGGTCTTCACGTGCGTGATAGAACCAACCCGGACGAATGGAAACGTCGCATTCGCCACCCAGCCATTCTTCACCGTCTTCCAGTCCCCACTGGCTCTGACGATAATGTATGCCATCTTTTTTAGTGAACATACTCCATTGAGTATCACCCGCCCAGCCTTCTTCATTGCCGATCCAGCGGATGGTCGGTTCGGTTCCTCCAAAAATCATGACGGAAGGATTATACTTTTTAATCGTGTCGACAGCCTGTTCATATTTATAATAGGTATTCGGGTCGATAGAACGCGTTTCATTTGCGCCGCCGTACCAACCGTTGCCGCCGTTAGCTCCGTCAAACCAGTATTCGAACAACGGACCGTAATTGCAGACTAATTCATGTAATTGGGCATGGAACTTTTCTACATATCCCGGTTGTCCGTAATTCTCACTGTTACGATCCCAAGGGGAGAGATAAATACCGAATTTCAATCCGTGTTTGTGGCAGGCGTCGGAAAGCTCTTTTACCATATCACCTTTTCCGTCTTCCCAGGGAGAATTTTTAACGCTGTATTCTGTGGTTGCTGTTTGCCACAGGCAAAAACCGTCATGATGTTTGGCGGTGAGAATCACCCCTTTTAATCCGGCAGCCTGGATCGTACGAACCCATTGTTCGCAGTCTAAATCTGTAGGATTGAAAGTGGAAGCAGGCGTGTTCCCGTATCCCCATTCCAGATCATTGAATGTGTTTAGACCGAAATGAACGAAGGCATATGTCTCCATTTTGTGCCATTCCACCTGCTCAGGCGTCGGAACAGGATAAACAGGATCAGGGGCGTTTACTTCTTTACAGGAGATTAAAGTAGTAAGTCCTAATCCGAGGAGGAAAAGATAATTTGCGCTTTTCATCGTTTGATTATGTTATTGTTGATGCTTCAAAGGTACAAAAAATATGATTTGTATAAGGATATTCTGTCTGTTTTGCTATTTTTAGTTATTGTATTACAGAACCGTGCTGGTTCTATAGAATACTTGCCGTATTTTATACAATATCATTTTTCTTATTGTCTAAAATACATCTAAAATCCGTATATGTCTCTAATAATGTGGTCTATAAAAAATCTTTTATGTTTGTTTTATTCCAGATGAATTTGTATATTTGAGCGTCTAATAACTATATTTTTATTATTAATACCATGAAAAGAAGAGATTTCTTAACAAACACAGCATTGCTGGGTGCCGGAATACCACTGGGTATGTCGTCGGCTGTAATGACTTCATGTACACAACAACAAAGTGCAGGAACGGCTGCGAAGAGTTATTCTCCGGAAGAATTGGGAATGTTCTCTTTCGTAGAGGTGGCTCCTGATGGGAAACCCTTAAAAGCTGCTTTGGTGGGTTGTGGCGATCGTGGAACCGGGGCGGCTACACAATTCCTCAAATCAGGACCGAATGTGTCTATTATTGCTTTGGCTGATTTGTTCCCGGATAGAATGGCGACTTGCCGGAAAGTATTGTCTGAACAATTTAAAAATGAAGTTCCTGATGCCAATTGTTTCTTAGGCTTCGATGCTTATCAGAAGGTGTTGGCAATGAATGATATCGATGTGGTCCTGTTATGTACCCCTACACATTTCCGACCGGAGCAATTCAAAGCGGCGGTTGAGGCAGGTAAACATATTTTTATGGAAAAGCCTTGTGCTGTCGATCCGACCGGAATACGTACAGTAATTGCAGCAGCCAAAGTTGCAACATCTAAAGGGTTGACTGTTGTAACAGGTAATCAACGCCGTCATCGTAGAGATTATTGGGAGGCTTATGTGCAGGTAAAAAACGGATTGATCGGTGATGTCGTATCTTCTTCCGCTCATTGGGACCAGGGGGCATGGTGGAATAAGCGCAAACGTCCGGAATGGAGCGATATGGAATACTGTATTCGTAACTGGTTTAACATTAAATGGTTAAGTGGAGATCACCTGTTGGATCAGGCTATTCATAATATTGATGTGGTAACGTGGTTTATGGAAGACCGTCCTATCCGTGCTGTTGGTTTCGGTGGTCGTGCACAGCGCCTGACGGGTGATATCTATGACTTTTTCAGTGTGGATTATTATTATAACAATAACAAACGCATGTTGGCGACTGCCCGTCAGATTGACGGTTGTGACGGAAATGTATCCGAGCAGGTATATGGAACCAAGGGGATGGCCTCTCTGAATGACCGGGGTGAAATTAAAATTGTGGATTATAATGGAAACACTCTTTGGGAATATGATTATCAGAATAAACCTGTAAAGAATCCATATGATCAGGAACATGTGCATTTTGTTGAATCAATCCGTTTAGATAAGAAAATAAATCAGGCAGAAGCATTGGCCTATTCTACCCAGGTTGCTATTTTGGGACGTGAGGCCGCTTACACCGGAAAACCTATTTCCTGGGATGAGATTATGGCTTCCACTCTTCGTTATGGTCCGGATGAATATAAAATGGGACCGTTACCTTTCTATAAAGAAGGAGAAGCACCGAAGCCGGGAAAAGCTCCGGATGCGCCTGTAATGTAATTAGTAATTTATGTTAGTGAAAACGCTCTGAATATTTTTTTTAAGATATTCAGGGCGTTTGTCAGTTTTGGACAGATGCGCTTCTTATATCATAGGCCTCTTTTTTCCCGGGTCTCCCTGCAAATCTCCCAATGTTATAACTATTCTTTCTGATGGAATAATTAATCGTTCGACAATCATTCTCTATTCATTAAACAGATGTTCTCTATTCATTCGACAACTGTCGAACGAATAGAGGATAAATATCGAACGATTAATTATTCCAAGCGAGAAACTAACTTTTCCAAAGCGAGGTTTCATTCATTATAAGATAAGCGGAAAGTCAGATGCATAATTTTCTCTTTCTTTGTGCGTACATTATATAACATTGTCTCCGGTAAAAAAATAAATGAAAAATAGTTTGTAAAAAGTTTGGAGCGTATGTAGTAATCTACTACTTTTGCACCCGCAT
>NZ_QSDP01000101.1:0-23893 GCF_003463685.1 Parabacteroides sp. AM58-2XD | reverse complement strand
GTAGACAGCGACCTGTTACACGAGGATCTGTCACTTCTGAAAAATAATTAGAGGTATTCATTTTGCAATGATAAACTTTTTAGAGGAATTTTGGTGCGGTCGCCCTGGATATTTTACTGTCAGATCATGTTTCTCAAAATATTTTTATAACTTGCCGTCGGTTTATCTATGTGATGTATAAATTCTTGGAACAATGAATAACAGGCTGTTTCTATTCTTAATAATCAATCTTTTTCTACTGACAATATCCATTTCCTGTAGTAAGCTGGAAAGAGAAAAAGATATGCTCGAATTGTATACAACTTCTCTCTTAATAAATCAGGAAGGCGGGGAAGAGTGCATAGATCTTATGGCGAATGGTCTGTGGGAGATTCAGGATATTCCGGATTGGATCTCGGCCAGTCCTACATCGGGCGATGGTTATGGCATGGTAACTATCAAGGTGGCAGAAAATAAAGGGGCTGAACGAAGAAAGGCTTCTCTGCAATTTTCCCATGGGAAAGCAACGGAGACGTTGGAAGTGGAACAATTGAGCCTGGCGGAGGTGGATCCTTTTCTTGAGTTTAGTAGAAACCCCATGGATGTGAGTTGTTTTGCAGGAACACAAACTATAAAGTTAACCACCAATAGACCGTGGGAGGTATATATTGTTCCTAAATGGATCTCCATTACCCCTTCCTCTGGAGATGAATCAACAGAAATAACCATTAACATAGCAGAGAATCGCAGCCCTGACGGGAGACAGGCTAAGGTCGTGTTTTCAGGAGAGTTTGGACAAAGGGTTTTGGAAGTCAATCAGTCAGGTCTTCGTGATATCGCTATACCCCCGGGATTACCTATTTTTTCTTTTAAACAACTGGAATTTACGGGTGATCTGAGTTGGTGTAATGCATGGACTAACAGTATGTTTATAAATCCCGCTATTCAGGATAAAATTTATTTGGGCAATCTTGTGAGTCATAATGCCCAATCAAATATTAATATCCCTGAATTTACCGGATATACATTCAATCCCGTAACCGTTTCGACATCTGCTGCTGTTGAAGAAGTTGTAAAGACTTATATCCCTTCTCAGAAAGAGCAGGATACATTTGCCCAGCAAATCATGGAAAATATGTCTGATCAGAATGTCTCTTTTGAGATAGACAATGGGACGTTTGATTTCTATAGCCATAAACAGTTATACATGGCAGGTATGATTAATCTGGGAGTAAAGCTGGATGAGGCTGTGTCGGGTGTTTCTTTTTTAGAGAAAGAAATGCCAAGAAAGTACGGACTGATTTATTCATTCAAACAAATCCTTTTCACGCTGGACATGGATCGTCCTGAAAAACTTATAAAAGAAGAGTTGAAGGAGGTTGATAAAGGGAGAGGCGTTTCATATGTCGCTTCTGTGAGTTATGGTAGGATCGGATTGTTGGTCGTAGAGTCGGATACAGATTCGCGTGACGTCCGATTGGCGGTAAATAAAGTAATAGCCGGTGAATCTCTGTCTCAGGAAGAAACGAATATCCTTTCTGTGGTAGATGTTTGTTATGTCTATTTTGATAAAGACAAGAATCTACAGACCCAAAAAGGTGGTTTGGATGTCGTAAATGCCTATAAAGAGGCTATTTTAAAGGAGAAAGACTGTATTTATCCCGTTGAATTCAGTTTATCCGATTATACGGATCATTCGCTTAATAGTATTTCGTTTAGTTGTAGAGCAGGGGAATAGTTCCTGGTTACATTAACTATAGAAAAGGCTGACGGAAAAAGTTTATCTTTGTAAGTTGTCCGATGACCGGATAAACGGATACAAACGAAATATATGTATGTTACAAAATAGTGATGCTGAGAAGAATGTAATCAGGAGAATTGCCGTTTTTTGCGGTTCAAGCCGTGGGACAGAGCGGATATTTGAAGAACAGGCTTACGAATTGGGAAAGACGTTGGCCGTTCAAAACATTGAATTGGTTTATGGTGGGGCCAATGTGGGACTGATGGGTACTGTTGCCAATGGAGTCATGGAAAATGGAGGCAAAGCCATCGGGGTCTTACCTGCTTTTTTGAAGAAAGTGGAGATTGCCAATTTAAATCTGACGGAGCTTGTGATGGTCGATACCATGCATCAGAGGAAAGCGAAAATGAATGAACTCTCTGATGGTGTCATTGCTCTTCCGGGAGGTTTCGGTACACTTGAAGAATTTTTTGAGATGCTGACCTGGGCTCAGTTAGGTCTTCACCGGAAACCTGTAGCTCTCTTGAACGTAGACGGATTCTATGATGCCCTTCTGGCATTGGTCGATACAATGGTCGACAGAGGATTCCTTCGAAAAGAAAACAAGGAGATGCTTCTGGTCAGCGACAATATAGAAGACCTGCTGGATAAAATGAGAAAATACGAAGCTCCGTCAGTCGGTAAGTGGCTGAACAGGGCGGGACTTTTGAATAAATGATCGTTGCCGGTTCTATAATTTGATTATCTCCATATCCTCCGGGACGAAGATATTCCCGGAGAAGTTTTCTCGTGCTTCGGCTGTATATTTTTCTTTACGTGTAGCGAGGGTTTTATCGATGTGCTTTTAGTTTCCTTTTCAGATACCAGGTAATGAGGGCGAGTGTTACCAATACCACAAAAACATAACTTATTTCCCTGCTGTATCTTTCCAGCTCTTCCAGTAACCGGTCTTCAGGAAGTATCTGTGCCAGGTAATATCCGAGCAGAACCAGGATACTGTTCCAGATGGCCGAACCGAGTGTTGTGAACAGGATGAAGGCGGGAAGCCGCATTCGTGCCAGTCCGGCAGGGATGGAAATGAACTGCCGCACGGCTGGTATTAATCTTCCGAAGAAGGTCGATATCTTGCCGTGTTTCAGGAAAAATGCTTCCACATACTCTATCTTTTGTCGGTTTATGCCGAGCAGATGGCCGAAACGACTGTCGGCAAATTTATAGACGATGGGCCTGCCGACGAAGAGGGCGAGATGGTAATTGATCAACGCCCCGATGAGCGCTCCCAAGGTTGTGAAAAGTATCACGAGGGAAATATTCATCTCACCGTTTGCCGCCTTGTAGGCGGCAGGTGTGACGATCAACTCGGATGGTAGCGGAACCAGCGAGTTTTCAAGTATCATGAGGATTAAAATCACCCAATAGCTGAGGTGCTCCAGGCACCATTGGATTAAATCAGAAAAGTCCATAGGGTATTTTATGCATTATTATCGTTGGGTACCTGAACCAGTATTTTATCTATTCTGGCTCCATCCATATCAACAATCTCGAAGCGGAAGTTGTTCCATTCGACTTGTTCTCCGGATTGAGGGATATGTCCCAGCTGTTCCAGCAATAATCCTCCTATCGTATGATAGTTACATCTTTCGTATAAATCTTCTTTGTCGAAATAAGACAGGAAATCATAAAAAGAACACTGTCCGTCGACCAGCCAGCCGTCGTTGTTACTCCGTTGGATAATCTCCGGTTCCTTCTGCGTATCGTTGATGGTGCCTAACAAGGCTTCCAGAATATCCCTGAGTGTTATAATTCCCTGGCACATACCGAATTCATCGCATATAAGAGCGCGGCTTATTCCCTGTTCTTTCATTTCTTCAAGTACCTTATATACACTCATGTTCTCATGGAAATAGAAAGCCGGACGGACGATGCATTCCAGATTGAAATCAGGGGTATCCAGATGGAGAACCAGGTCTTTCAGAAAGATGACCCCTTCCACGTCTCCCTTTTTCTTGCCGGTCACCGGATACATTTCATATAATTCCTGTTCGATGGTCTTTTTCACTTGCTTTTTATCCATATCCAGGTCCAGCCAGATGATTTCATTCCGCTGTGTCATAATGGAGCTGACCTTCAGGTCGCCCAGGATGAAAACACGTTCGACGATGTCCTGCTCTACTTCCTGTATTTCTCCGCCTTCCTTTCCTTCCTGTACGATCGATTTGATTTCTTCTTCCGTCACCTTATTATCCGAGTCCTTTATGCCCAGCAGGTTGAACATGCAGGAAGTACTTTTCGACAGCAGCCATACAAACGGGGCGGCTACCAGCGACAAGATATACATCGGGCGGGCAACAACTTTGGAGGCTTTTTCTGCAATACTCAAACCGATTCTTTTAGGAACAAGTTCGCCGAATATCAAAGTCAGGTAAGTGACGGCTACAACAATCAACCCCTGGGCAATGAGGGATGCGTAGAGAGGGGACACTCCCCAATTCTTCAGGATAACCGAGAAGTCGTCCGTCAAAGCTGCACCGGAATAGATACCGGTCAGGATACCAATCAGTGTGATGCCGATTTGAATGGTCGAGAGGAAGCGGTCCGGCTCATTTGCCAGTTTCAGGGCCAGTTTAGCCGCTTTACTGCCCTTCTTTGCGTCAGTGTTCAGGCTCGATTTGCGGGCGGAGATTAATGCGATTTCAGACATGGCAAATATGCCGTTCAATAGGATAAGTGAAATGATTATTATTATTTCGTTCATGAAAATGATACTGTTTTAGTTTATTATTTAAAAGTCTTATGGGCGGGGCCGGATGGTTTGCATACGGTGGTAGTATCATAATGTATGATACAAGAATATTATAATATATGAGAATGGAGTATCACAATATATGATACAGCAGTCTTATAATATATGATATTATGCTTTCGTCCGGTGAAAGAATATGGCTGTGTACTAAATAAGGAACGTACAGAACAAGGAATGTATCTGCCGTGGGGCAGGTCTGTTGTTAACGGGTATATAGTAATCAATATGAACCAGCTGTGTGAACAGGTCGGGAAGCGGTACGGAACAAACCGGAATCAGGGGATGAACGGGACGGTTCCCGTTGCGGTAAAACAGTTCGTCCGTATTACCCGGCTCATCGGTATCTTCTGCCTGGTTGGAAATTTCCGTCTGATTAGCTGTTTGTGTATCATAATTGGGCACAACGTATCCGAATACATCGAGTAACACCAGGAATAACATGATG
This sequence comes from Parabacteroides sp. AM58-2XD, assembly GCF_003463685.1. Classification (NCBI taxonomy): domain Bacteria; kingdom Pseudomonadati; phylum Bacteroidota; class Bacteroidia; order Bacteroidales; family Tannerellaceae; genus Parabacteroides; species Parabacteroides sp. AM58-2XD. The sequence continues at coordinate 18,925 of NZ_QSDP01000101.1, read as the reverse complement.
ATACAGATTGCCCGTGCTTTGACAGTATAAATCGTATGTTGCGTAAATGCCATGCAATAATGTACAGCTGAATTTGGGTACGAAAATACATATTCGTCTGTTCGGTACATAGTATTCAACGCGTTTTTGTGTTACTTTAACGAATTTGCTTTAACATCCATCGATTGGAGTATCTTTCTCATGTTTCTTTCCGTAAGAGTATTATATTTGTTGTGAGTATACTATAAACTAATGAATAAACTTATGGCAGGAATTGAGGATTTGAAGATATTATTGTCTTCTATGAAACCGGAATTAGATAGTAGGGAATTTGTATTCTGTACGTTTGATAATCCCCTTTCTATCCGTTTTGATACTGTCTATAAATTAATATCGCTCACAGTTCATTCAAGTCTTAATGCCGTGGGATTAACCGCTGCTATAGGCACAAAACTAGCATCAAAAGATATCAGTGCTAATGTTGTAGCGGCTTATTATCACGACCATATATTTGTTCAGAAGGAGAAAGCCGGGCAGGCTGGAGGCTATAATGGAATTACAAGCAGAATCTTTTCCATGTAGAGAATAAAAAAAGAGCAAACCCTATGCAGTCTTTTCCATATTAGTGCATCATAGTTATATGATGTTGTGGGACATGGACAGAGAGGACTTCGTAGATTTGTGCAAAAAAGGTGATGAGCAGGCATTAAACCAGCTTTATAAAACTTACTCGGGAAAGATGATGAAGATATGCCTTCGTTATGTGCCCGACAGACAAATTGCACAAGACCTGCTGCATGACGGTTTCATTGTTATCTTTACTTCCATTGGCTCATTACGTAATCCGGAGAGGCTGGAAAGCTGGATGGGAGTCGTGATGAAGAATATCGCACTTCATTATCTCAGTCAAAACAACATGGTTAATACCATTCCTCTGTCTGATGTGTCCGAAGAAGATGAACCGGCGGAAAGTCCTTTCATGGCTGATTTGATATCGTATGACCAGTTGATGGAATTGGTGGAAGGGCTTCCCGAAGGTTATTCGAAGGTGTTCAAGCTGGCGGTACTTGAAGGGCTGCCTCATAAAGAGATAGGTGACTTGTTGCATATAGCTCCTCACTCATCATCTTCGCAATTGCATCGTGCGAAAGCATTGCTGAAAAAGATGATTGTCGATTGTCGCCTGGTTATTATAATATTGCTGCTGCTTCTTATCCCGCTGTTCTACAATTATCTGCCCTGGAAAAAGAAACAACAAAGCCATCAGCCTAAGATAGCAGTGCGTCAGCCGAAAGCTGAAAAAAGGGAGGAAGACAGGCAGACCGATTCCCAGGAACAGGAGGTTCGTTCCGGTACGGGAGAACATTCACAATTGCCGGGACTGATTAGTGCGCCACCGCTGGCGGATGCAGGAAAAGTACCGCCTATCTTGCCTGTCGGGAATATTACGATAAGTGTGCCACCTGTCAATAAGCCGTTGTTTGTTTCTGATTTGCCAAGTGCGACTATCTTCGGTTTGTGTTCGGAAGGAAGTTTTGTCTCCGTGCAACGTAAAAAGAAAGCAGGAGCGTGGAAGTTTATGCTGGCAGGTTCGTTAGGTCCGCAACTGGCTCAGAATATATACAAACTGATTGCTACTCCCCATTCAGACAGTGGAGTAGGGGCTGATCTTCCTCAGCAGGTAAGCACCTGGGAGGATTATTACACTTACCTGAATGCCCGTTATCAGGAAGGTACTTTGGGCGATTCAGTTACAATAATGAATATCGCAAAAAACAATCAGGGAGATATTGTAGAAAGTCAACACCACTATTCTCCTGTTACCATTGGGCTTTCAGCAAACAAAAAACTAAACGAACGCTGGAGCCTTGAAACGGGCTTGCAATATACTTTCCTGAAATCCGACTTTACCACAGGTAATGATTTCCGTATTCAGGAAACACAAAAAATCCATTACCTAGGAATCCCTTTCCGTGTATCTTATCGCTGGGGTAATTTCAGGAATTTCTCGCTTTACTCGACAGCCGGTATGCAACTTGATATTCCGTTAAAAGGGACACTTCAAACATCTCATATTACGGACAGTATACCTATGAGCATGGGCTGTCAGTCGTTGAATGTACCTCTACAATGGTCGATTAATGCCAGTACAGGTGTACAATATCATTTCACTCCCCGCATCAGTCTCTATATAGAGCCTACTGTCAATTATTATATTCCTGACGGAAGCGGGTTGCGTACTATCCGGAAAGAGCATCCGGTGACATTCACGGTCCCTGTCGGCTTACGTTTCAGTTGGTAGGGAGAAAAATAAGAAGTCTCAATAAAGTGATTTAACCACGCAGTCTTTTGCCTGAAAGAATATCATACTTATAGATATTTAAAAACAGAAAAGAGATGCAGGAACGACATATCAACCGTGACCGTTATTTTGAGGAACAGGCACAGACGACCCGGAAATATTATATTCCGTATATAAAGCAAATAGTAGGCGACCTTCCGGAGAAAGTCTTGGAAGTAGGATGTGGCGAAGGAGGTAATCTGCTCCCTTTTGCTGAGTCAGGTTGTGAAATAGTCGGAGTGGATATTGCCTCTTTACGAATAGAGCAGGCTCGAACATTCTTCGCCCGAAGAAATCAGAAAGGGACCTTTATCGCATCTGATATTTTCCGATTAAAAGATCTGGAAAAACATTTTCCGCTTATCCTGATACACGATGTGATTGAACATATCAATGATAAATCTCAATTCCTGTCTGGTATGAAAGGTTATTTATCGGCAGGTGGTGTGATTTTTATCGCCTTTCCAGCCTGGCAGATGCCGTTTGGCGGACATCAGCAGATTGCACGGGGCAGAGTTGTTTCGCTTCTTCCTTTCATACATTTGTTTCCACGGGTTTTATATAAATGGATACTGGAAACAGGCGATGAAGAAGAAGATACAATAAAGGAGTTGCTGAGTATTAAAGAAACGAAATGCACCATTGAAATGTTTCGGAATCTTGTAAAACAGACGGGATATCAGATTGTTGACCAGCAATTATTTTTTATAAATCCGCATTATGAGGTTAAGTTTGGATTATCACCGCGAAAACTGGGTAAAGTTCTTTCTTCCGTTCCGTATCTGAGAAACTTCTTTAGTACAAGTTGCTTTTATTTGTTGAAGAAAGCAGAAGAGAAAGGGAATTGAATAACAACAATTTATTTTTAAGAATGGCCATTTTAACCTTGTAGATAACGGTTAGAGAGAGATTTGATTAACTCTGATAACCGTTATCTATATAAGGTTAAAACTATTAGATTATCTATTGTTTCTCTCCTGTTACCGTAATTGAGTAGATTCCGACATTTCCTGATTTATATTTCTGAATTGTATTTTCATCCAGATGTTCATATAGTACTTCATCGGGGATAATTACTGTCTTAGTCCTTTCCACACGGATATTTGTGAAATTCACTTTTTCTATCTCTGCTAAATATTCTTCTTTTTGAATGGCACTAGCGATACAGCCTGCATACATAGCGGCATTGTCGGTAAACTCTTTGGGGAATACCCCATTCAGTACGACATCAGAGATGCAAAAATGTCCACCCGGTTTTAATACACGGTAGATTTCTTTGAAAATAATATTTTTTAGAGGAAGCAGGTTTAATACACAGTTGCTGACAATCACATCTGCTGTATTATCCGGCAAAGGCATATTTTCAATATCTCCTTCTAAGAATTCTATATTCGTATATCCCCGCTTGAGTGCATTAGCACGTGCTTTAGCTATCATTTGAGGAGCAAAATCAATACCGATGACTTTGCCGCTTTCACCAACTTCCGAGCGGGCTATAAAACAATCATTTCCTGCTCCTGAACCCAAATCGATAACGGTGTCCCCCTTTTTAATATTGGCATATTGGGTGGGTAATCCACATCCAACCCCTAAATCTGCATCGGGTTCATATCCCTTCAGATTTTTATAGTCTTCACTCATTATAGTGAATACTTTCTTTGATGGGGGTACCGGGGATTTGCCGCAGCAGCAGCAGCCTTTTAGCGTGTCGGAATCTAATGCTAGTTCGTTATAACGCTGTTTTACCAACTCTTTTAAATCCTGATTCTCTTTCATATTCTTTCTATGTTAAATTAAATCTATTTGTATTAGTTCGTAAAAACACGAACAATATTCTCAAAAAAAGGTGCTGTTATTCACAGCACGATGTATCTTTAGAATTGCAATTATTCCAAAAAGTAGCAAATAAATTACGGGCAAGTTCCCAATTATCCCGGTTGATACAATACCTGACTTTTGGAGTTTCTATTTCTCCCTGGATTAATCCGGCTTCTTTTAATTCCTTTAAATGTTGTGAAACAGTTGCTTTAGCAATTGGTAGTTCTTCGTGGATATCTCCGAAGAAGCAACTATCCTGTTTGGCTAAAAAATTAAGAATAGCCATCCGTGCCGGATGTCCCATCGCTTTAGCAAAACGGGCAATCTGCTCTTGTTCTTTTGTATACTGTTTCGTTTTCATTATTCCTTTATTGTTTGTTGTTCGCAAAACTACGAATAATATTCTGCTTTCCAAATGTAACTTGGTATTTTTAGTCTATTTAAAGGTTTAGTATGATTTTGATGGGTGTCAAAAGTCGGGGAATGTCATGCGGAACACTGTTCCTTCTCCGGGTTCAGAGTTTACAATAAGTTCTCCGCCATGAAGTTGCATAATGCGGCGGGATAGTGGCAGTCCTATTCCGCTTCCTTCTTTTTTGGTGGAATAAAAGGGGGTGAAGATATCTTCCAGTCGGTTTTCCGGAATGCCTTCCCCGTTATCAGTTATTTGTATGAAGGAAAAGGGGGTTCCTTTTCCTGCCTCAACTCTGATCTGTGGTTTGGGATTATTTGCTGTAGCCTGTAAGGCGTTGCGGATAAGGTTAATGAGTGCCAGTGTTATTAAATTCTGGTCTAGTAAGATTTCTACGTTTTCAGGTGAAATATAACGGATATTCTTACTGCCTTGTTCCGAACTCAATAACCGTTCAAGCTTGTCGAACAAAGAACTGATTTGGACTTTTGCTTTGACCGGGTCAGGGAGGTGGGTTAACCGGTGATAGGCATTCAGGAAAGTGTTCAGCTGCTGCACCTGCTGGTTGATGGTTTGCAGTCCGTCAATTGTTCCTTCTTTTCCGTATTCATCATTATATTTAATCAGGTCGGCCGACAAAGAGGCTATAGGTGTAATGGAGTTTCTGATTTCATGCGTCAGTACGCGGATGATACTTTCGTAATAAAACCGTCGTTCTTCCAGTTCGGTATGATTGTTTTCAAATTGTGTGATAATCCGGTTCATCTCCCGGAACAATCCATTCAGGAATTTATCGTCCCCTTTTTCTGTGAAGTGGGCGTTGAAATCGTTGTTATTGATCGCGCTGAAGAAGCTTTCCAACTGGCGGTCTGTCTTGTCCATTTTCCTTATCAGCATAATAGCCAAGGCTATGATCATACAGATGCAGACAAAAGCAAAAAACAGGGAAGTCCGACTGATCAAAAGCCAGGCACCTGCAATCGAGAATAACACAATTCCTGTTATCCCGCTGATAATGACCCGGTGTAATCTGCGATTCAGCATATCCTTTATTGCAAAAGTACAATTTAAACTAACATGATGCATTCAAAGTACTCTGCTTTCGGCTGAATGTCTGATTTATGGGTAGCCACTTCCCGAAATTGTCTAAAATTTAGACGATTTCACCTCTTTGTTATAGAGGAGCACAATTTTTGTTGTCAGATAGACTGGGACTGACTAGTTTTGACAAAAAACAGAAATATCATGGGGAACATATCATTCAAACTTATATTTCGGAGTTGGTTACGTAATAAAACATTTACTGTAATCTCTATTCTCAGCCTGGCAGTAGGCATTGCCTGTACTAACTTATTAGCTGCTTTTGTTATCCATGAGTATAATATAGAACAGGAGAATCCGAACAAGGATAGAATGGTAGTGGTTAAGCAAACTATTTCGGGGGCAGGAATGACTGCTTTTAATACGGTCTCACGAGATATCACTTCTCAGTTACTCGAACGTGTCCCGGAATTGGATAAGGCGTGCCGTGTACATCCTTATTTCATGGTTACCTATTGTAAAGCCGGAGAGAACTTCTTCAAAGACATCAAAGTAATAGAGTCGGATAGTGCTTTCCTTTCATTCTTTCCTCAGAAAATTGTAAGGGGAAGTTTTGCGGATACCCAGGTGGGGCCGGATCGGATAGTCCTGACAGAATCTTTTTCGAAACGTTTGTTCGGAGAGAGTGACCCGATAGGACAAACGGTTCAGATACTATTCGGTCCTGGTGATTTCGGGGATGAAAAAGGGTTATTGACTTTTACTGTTTCTGCTGTGGTAAAAGATAATAGCCAGGCTGCTTTCGGCTTTGATGCTTTATTCTTGGGCGATCCCTCTTCCGGATTAAATTTCTTTCTGCTGAAAAAGAATGTCTCCGTTCCCGACTTACAGGCTAAAACAGGGCGTTTGGCTCTTCAAAGAAGTGATGGTCAAGATTTTGAGAATGAACTCCTCACTATTCAACAGGCCTGTTTTGATACGGTAACGCTCCCGTCATCGTTGAAGAAACCAAATACGACGTTACTGTTTATTGCTCTTTTTTCAGCTATTCTGATTTGGTCATAGCTTGTTTCAATTATGTTAATCTAAGCTTTTCACGTGTATTTAAACAGTTATACTCCTTGCATATACAGAAACTGATGGGTGCAAGAAGCGGACAATTGAGCATGCAATTATTTGCTGATACATTTATGACTGTTGGTTTCGGTTTCCTGATTGCACAACTGATACAATTCGACCTGTTGGGGATAATGAATCGCATCATGTCTATTCAGGTTCCGGTTAATTTTCTGTATAGTAGTCAGATGCTGCCGGTTACATTCGGGTTTATTCTTTTATTGGCGTGTATTCCTGCTTTGTATATGAGCTGGCGTTTACCGGATATGTCGGTTTCCATGTATAACAATTTCTATCGGGGAAAAGCAAAAGGGCGTATCATTACCTCGCTGGCTATCGTTCAGTTCGTTATTTCATTTATTCTGATAATCGGTAATATTTCCGTACGGCGGCAAATCTCGCTTTTATATGATAAAGCAGAAAATTATAAAGGTATTTATATTTTCTCAGTCGGAGATAACAAGACTTCTATGTTACGACTTAAAGAAAATATCGGTTCTCTTTCGGGCATACAGGCTGTGGCATTAAGCAATCCCATATATGAATGGCCTCTCAGTGAGTTTTCGCCGAATGGTACATATGAATCTTATACTTCAGAGGATGGCGATGAAGAAGTAATGGAAGTTATGGGCTATAAGCTATTGAAAGGTCTGCCCTGGAAAGAGGTGATAGAAAGGTATCCGCATCCTGTTTATCTAAACCGTACATGGGCTCAAAGCTTGTTCCCGGATGGAGAACTGCCTGTCGGGAGTCTTATAAAAGAATACGAACCCCGGTTGAAGGACCGTCCTCCTTTTGGTGATGATCATGTTATTGCCGGGGTTGTTGAAGATTATTTTAAGCTATATATTCCTAATAGCCTTGAAACGCCTGTCGATAAAGGTATTATTGGTTTTGCCAGGGATGGAACTGACTTAAAAGTCCGCATAGCTCCCGGAAATGCTTCGGTTATCAAACAAATCTATAAGGAATGGGATCTGCTTTATCCTGGGAATTACCTTGAACATGAGAGCTTGTATGATAAAGTTTTGGGTAATAACAAGAAACTTTTCGAATTGTCCGATTTGTTGATGATGTATTCAGTTATCAGTATCCTGCTTACGTGTTTCGGACTTTTTGGTATGACGCTGTACGCTATCGAACAACGTACAAAAGAGATTGGAATCCGAAAGGTGAACGGATCAACTACGTGGCAGATTATAAAGTTACTTGACCGCCAGTTTATTATTTGGATCGGGATAGCTTTTGTAATTGCAGTGCCTGTGACCTGGTGGTTGCTTAATCAATGGATGCAAAGCTTTGTTTACCGGGCGGCCTTTAGTGTCTGGACGTATATTCTGTCGTTCTTTATTGTGGTAGGTATCACTTTACTTACCGTGAGTTGGCACAGCTTCAAGGCTGCATCAGGGAATCCGGTAAAAGCGTTGAGGAATGAGTAAGAAACGGTTTAGGGTGTTTTGTTTTCTGTATTTCAAATAATTAGTACTTTTGTAAGTAGCACAATAAAAAATAGAATTTGGAGAACAGAATGAATACAGATTATAAAGTTGGCGATTTGATTTATGACGCAAGTATTTATGATGGATTAAATACTTTCCTATCCGATTTGCAGTTTTACAAAAAGTGGTTGCCGAAAAATAGGGATGCTAAAATACTTGAACTTTGCTGTGGTACAGGCAGACTTACGCTTCCAATTGCAAAGGAGGGATACAATATTTGTGGAGTCGATTACACTTCGTCCATGCTTGAACAAGCAAAGGCAAAAGCTTCTGAAGCAGGAGTAGAGATTACTTTCATTAAAGCGGATATTAGAACGTTAGATTTGCACGAAAAATTTGACTTTATTTTTATTCCATTTAATTCAATTCATCATTTATATAAGAATGAAGATTTATTTGAGGTATTTAATGTCGTTAAAAATCATCTTAAAGATGGAGGTTTATTTCTGTTAGATTGTTTTAACCCTAATATTCAATATATTGTTGAAGGTGAAAAGGAACAACAGGAAATTGCGGCATATACAACTGATGATGGGAGGGAAGTCTTGATAAAGCAGACAATGCATTATGAAAACGCAACTCAAATTAATCGCATAGAATGGCATTACTTTATAAATGGAGAGTTTCATTCAATTCAAAATCTGGATATGAGATTGTTTTTTCCTCAAGAATTGGATTCATATTTGGAATGGGCCGGATTTAATATTATTCATAAGTTTGGAGGCTTTGAAGAAGAAACATTTGGCGATAATTCAGAAAAACAGATATACGTTTTAGCATTTGATAAGTGATGCGGTCAATTTAGGCCCATGCCGAAGTCTGATCCTGATCCAGTGTTACCCCTGGCGTTGCCTTAAAAAGAAAAAGTCCTGACTATCTGTAGATAATCAGGAACTTAATTTTAGGTAGTGTACCCAGACCCGCATTTGAAATAATTAAAGTGGGGAAAATGCGGGTAAAAAGAAAAGCGCAGAAAAACACAGCAATCCAACTATATTTCAAGCATTTACAATTAGATTAAATTTTAATCTCGGTTAATCAAATTGCAAAATATTCAGCAGATGTGGGGAAAATGTGGGGAAAATATCTATATTTGTATCAGAATAGAAACTTAACCCGTACGCCCATGAAAGTAACCTTTATCATTAAAAAAGCAGCCAAGCGATATGATACAGAATCAATGGCTACAATCTATGTACGCTTTAGAAACGGCAGGCAATTAGACTCCGTTGCTCCTACCCAGTTGGCTATCAATCCTAACCTATGGGATGATAAAGATGAATGTGTAAAAACAAAAGCAGTCTGCAATGAAGAGATGCGTACTCATATAAACGAAGAGATACGCCATTTGAAAACCTATATAGAAAAGGTGTATCAACAGGAAAAGGAAACCATAAACAAAGAGTGGCTAAAATAACACTTGATAAATTCTACCATCCTGAAAAATACTTCATGCCAGAGCAAGTGGTTATCAAACCTACCACCGGAGAACTATTCGATGAATTTCTAAACAAGCACCCTTTATCAGAAGTGCGAAAGAAAAATTTCCGAGTTGTCAAAAGAGCCCTACTGCGTTATGAACTCTATGTAAGGGAAACAAAGAGAGGACAAAAAGACTTTGTCCTCGATGTGGATTTGGTAACACCAGACACACTTCGGGATATGTGGGATTTCTTTCAGAACGAATACCAATACTATGAACTTTATCCGAGTATTTATGAAACCATCCCCGAAAAGAGAACACCACAACCAAGAAGCAAGAATACACTGATTGACTGTTTTTCAAGGATACGCACGTTCTTCCTATGGTGCTTCGACAACAAGCATACCACAAACAGACCTTTCGACAAATTTCCGATAGAAGAATGTACATACGGTACACCTTATTATATAACACTTGAAGAAAGGGACAGAATTTTCAATGCCGACCTATCAGCCACTCCGCAACTGGCAATACAGAGGGATATATTTATATTCCAAACACTGATAGGCTGTCGAGTGAGCGACCTATACCGTATGACCAAACTAAATGTGGTTAATGAAGCCATAGAATACATTCCCAAGAAAACAAAAGAAGGGAATCCGGTCACGGTACGTGTCCCTCTTAATGACAAGGCAAAAGAAATCCTTGAACGCCATAAAGAATATAAAGGGAAACTGTTACCGTTCATATCCGAACAAAAGTACAACGATGCCATAAAAAAGATATTCAAATTGGCTGGAGTTGACCGAATCGTAACTATCTTAGACCCATTGACTCATAACGAAGTCAAACGACCTATTTATGAAGTGGCAAGCAGCCATTTGGCAAGGCGTACTTTTATCGGCAATATCTACAAAAAGGTGAAAGACCCGAACCTCGTTTCCGCACTATCGGGACACAAGGAGGGAAGCAAAGCTTTCAGGCGATACAGAGATATTGACGAAGAAATGAAAAAAGACCTTGTGAAACTATTAGATTAATATACTTTAAACTTTTTAGCGTATAAAATCAAGAAACAAATAAAAGAAATTCCTAACTTTGCAAGAAAATAAATTTAAAATTTGTATTATGGATAGATTGTTGCCAATAAGAATAGAAGCATGCCCACTTATAGACGCTTTAATTGAGTTCCGTTTTGAAGCAGCTATTACCAAAAGCGCAGTTTTTGGCATCATATACAATCTCATAAAAGAAGAGTATAGAGGAAATGTCATTAATTTGCCCATTTTACAAATCCCAGAACAAATTAGGGAGGTTGACCCTAACTTAAAATTTAAGCCCCTATACAGAATTGAAAACGAAAGATTTGTAATTCAAATAGGATATGATGTTTTGAGCATAAGCTCAAAAATGCCATATATAGGTTGGAGCGATTTTTCTAAACATTCATTTTCAATAATCAACAAGGTTATTAGTTCTGGAATAATAAAGCGTGTATCAAGAATAGGACATAGATATATTAATTTCTTCAAAGGAGATATTACCAATGGTCTTACGATGTCTTTTTCCATGACAGAAAAATACACATCTGAAAACTTATTGATACGGACAGATGTCAAAGATGGTAATTTTATGAACACCCTACAATTTGTAAATAATGCAAACTACAAACCACATCCTAATTCTATAGAAGTGGTAGGCTCATTAATTGATATTGATACGTCTCGTGAATATTCCGACAACTATTTCACTTCTAATATAGAACAAGAAATAAATATGGCTCATAAATGCGAAAAAAAGTTGTTTTTCTCTTTGTTAAAACCAGACTTCCTAAATAGTCTAAAACCTGTTTTTGAAAATGAATAGTTTAACGACTTACATAAATACCAATATCCTATTAATGTCTGCCTTATCATGTATGACATTAACAGACACGGAATTGCTTTCTTTATCAAGTAGGCAAACATATAATGATGCTATAATACCGTCTATTAACACTCCTGTCAATCCAATAAATATTTATACAAATTATTCCATTAAGGACATTCCTATCTCAACAGAGACCATTCATGTTAATATTCCCGAGCATGAAGATTTTGAGATAATCAATTCTTTTGCGAATAAGATGTTAACGGAAGCAACTCCTATAGATGAAGAAATTCAAAATGTCATTAATGACCACTTTTGGGATATGCTATGATTACAGAAGATGAATTAAAAAAATATCTACCCAAATATTTGTCAGAAGAAAATTACAAGACCCTTTTGGCAGAACTCAAATCTTTCCCTTATAACATAGATGGAAGGATGTACACTTCTATGCTTGACAAGAATGTCATTTTTCAAGGAGATGGCTTAAAAAAAATGCCTATAATTGATTTAGTTAACATCGAAAGAGGTGTAAAAAATGTAAGCTGTTTGATTTTATCAAACACTTGTGATATGGATTTATCTAATTCTCGTATGTTTCCTGCTTCAATCATGTATGCTCCTATTATAAATCTCACAACATATATTTCAGTTCTTCAAAAACAAGGTGTTAATAGTAGCAAAATTGAAAACCACATTTCAGATCTCAAACAACAAAAAATAACCCAAATAATCTTTCTTCCTGCAAATTCCCAAATGGAAGATTCAATAGTTTTTCTTGATAAAATCTATCATGTTGACAATCGCTTTATAAACCGAGACACATTAGAAGATCAACGCTTATTTTCTTTAAGCGATTATGGTTTCTATATGTTAATATTCAAATTGTCGATACATTTCTCACGCATACAAGAGAAAGTTAATAGAGGTTGCATTGCTAATTAACTTGTATGGGACAACAAGAATATGATAATTTCAAAAGACTGATAAAGGAATGGCTTGACAACCATCCGGATGAATACGCCGATTTCGTAGAGGAAATGAACGACAAGAAGTTTAAAGGATTCTTCAAAGTTTTCAAGATAGCCACGAAATTAGCACCGAAATACAAGGAAGCCGCACGTAAAAGGATAGGCGATGACAGAACACCCGACTTTGAAGAACTGGAAAATATCCTTTTGCATTCAGACCTTGCCGAGAAAATAGTGAACGAGTTTCATAACCCAAACAAGAAAAGTATTGTCCCCGCCATGCTCGCATGGCTGTATTACGGACGGAGCTATGAATGCATGGTGGAACAGGGAGAGGAACTGACCCAAAGAAAGGATATACCTAAATTGTACAAATGGCTTATTTCCGGCATGGTCAAGTTCATTATAAGAAAAAGCATCACCAATGGAATGAGAAGTAAAGAGGACTGGCAAGTTTTCAGGAAGCAACAGAAAGCCATAGAAGAGAACACTCTTGTGGAATGGGCAATAGAAGAAGATGAAGATACGGACGAGGAAGACACAGATACCTTATCAGAAGAACAACCGAAGACCGCAGGACGCAAAGCCGACACACGCACACTGTCTGAACTTCTGATAGAAAGACATGCCATACTGATTGAAAGAATTGGCACACGATTGAAAACCCATGCTACGGAAACAGATATAGCACGGTTGTTTATCGCATTGGTAGAATACCGTTTCATGAGGAAGTGTCCCATCAAGACTTTCAGAAATGCGCTGCACAATCAATTCAAAGAACAAGAAATAGTCCACGAAAGAGGTATTCAGAAAGCATACAGAAATCTCATTTCACCACTTGGAAACAGCAAAAAACTGATAAAAGACATTGGTGAAGACCATGAAGCTATCGAAGAATTGAAAGCATATCTATCCAATTGAAATTCGTTTAATTCGCTTTTTGATTTTACGAATTTAACGAATTGAATATCATTGTTTTACGATTAATTTTCGCTATATATTTGCGCCACTATCCTAATCGGGGTAGTGGCTTTTCGTTTATAATACTGCCAAAACGGGAAGTCTTACAACCGGCAGTTTCAAGAGCCTATGACAGACTTATTGGCAATTATCCAAAACGGCAACGGCAACATTAAGTTGGAAGTAACAGGAGAAGATTTGCTTTTATTCTCCAACCAGTTAATAAGCCGTGCGAAGCATGAACTTTCTACAGCTATTGCGGAAGCAAAAAAGGAAAAGTACCTCACCAAAGAGGAAGTGAAAAAAATGTGCGATGTTTGTGACACCACACTCTGGCACTGGTCTAAGAAAAACTACCTAAAGCCTGTAAAGGTCGGCAACAAGGTCAGATACCGCCAATCCGACATTCAGAAAATCTTAGGTGGACATAACCCTTTAATCTAAGTCTATGAAGGAGGAAGAATATATGCGCGTAGGAACAACTTTGTACAAGGTGGTCAATCAGCCATGTGCCAATGGCGGTTATGAAAAGAAACGTGTCGTATGGAACAACAGCACATTACGGCAGGACTACGGAAAGAACTATCTTGCCACCGTTCCCAAGTATGACGGCTTTTGCACAGTTCCCAATCATTTGAACTACCAAAAGGAGATTGAGGGGTTTCTGAACCTTTACGAGCCGATAGAACATAAACCGCAGCAAGGGGAGTTTTCTCATATCCAATCCTTGATGCGGCACATCTTTGGAGAGCAATACGAACTGGGTATGGATTATATGCAACTGTTGTATTTACAGCCGACACAGAAGCTGCCCATTGTTCTGCTTGTTTCGGAGGAACGCAACACAGGCAAAAGTACGTTCTTAAACTTCCTGAAAGCCGTGTTTGAGAACAACGTGACTTTCAACACCAATGAGGATTTCCGAAGCCAGTTCAATTCAGACTGGGCAGGAAAGTTGCTTATCGTGGTGGACGAGGTCTTACTCAACCGCAGGGAAGATAGCGAGCGATTGAAAAACCTAAGCACGACTTTCACCTACAAGGTGGAAGCCAAAGGCAAAGACCGAACGGAGATTGCTTTCTTTGCCAAGTTCGTGCTATGTTCCAACAACGAATATCTGCCCATACTCATAGACGCAGGAGAAACACGCTACTGGGTGCGGAAGATAATGCCGTTGCAGAGTGATGATACCAACTTTCTGCAAAAGCTAAAAGCGGAAATACCCGCATTTCTTTATTTCCTGACCCAAAGGGAACTATCCACAACACAGGAAAGCCGTATGTGGTTCAACCCAAGACTGACACATACCGCAGCCTTGCAGAAAATAATCCGAAGCAACCGCAACCGACTGGAAATAGAAATGACCGAGTTGTTGCTTGACATCATGTCGAACATGAACGTGGAAAGCGTATCATTCTGCCTGAACGACCTTGTAACCTTGCTACTCTATTCACAGGTCAAGGTTGAAAAGTATCAAGTGAGAAAAGTTGTGCAGGAAGTATGGAAACTTACTTCCGCACACAATTCGCTATCCTACACCGCTTATGAGTTCGCACCCCATCGTGAGTGCCACTATGAGCCGAAAAGGAAAACTGGTCGGTTTTATACGGTAACGAAAGAACAACTGACCACTATCTAATTATTTTGATGAAATGATGAATAAGGGAAGTAACATATTGCCTTACAGATAGATATGTATTCATCAAACACTCATCAACAACGATTGCTGATGAAAAAAGAAAACATCATTTTTCTTTTGGCAAGCAATCTGATGAGAAAAAGATGAATCGATATAATTCTGTTTAACAGCGTATTACATTTCAAATTCATCAAATCATCATTTTTTCATTCACCTACAAATCTGTAAGAAAATGACAATAGAAGAAGCTAAAAGCATACGAATAGCCGACTACCTGCACAGCTTGGGTTATTCACCAGTAAAACAACAAGGTATCAACCTTTGGTACAAATCTCCGTTTAGGGAAGAGAGTGAAGCATCGTTCAAAGTGAATACCGAACGTGAACAATGGTATGATTTCGGTTTGGGAAAGGGCGGAAACATCATTGCACTGGCTGCACATCTGTACGCTACCGACCATGTACCTTACATCTTGAAACGGATAGCGGAGCAGACACCGCACGTGCGCCCGATATCTTTCTCTTTTGGCAAGCAAAGCTCTTCCGAGCCGAGCTTCCAACATCTGGAGATTGTTCCGCTGTCATCTCCTGCCCTGCTTGCCTACTTGCAAGGTAGAGGAATAAATACAGAACTGGCGAAAAGAGAATGTAGTGAAGCCCGTTTCACCCACAACGGCAAGCGGTACTTTGCCATCGCCTTTCCCAATGGTTCGGGTGGGTTTGAGGTTCGCAACCGCTATTTCAAGGGCTGCATCGCCCCAAAGGAAATCTCCCACATCAGACAGTCTGGGAAAGCGAGGAATACCTGTTATGTGTTCGAGGGGTTCATGGACTATCTCTCCTTTCTGACATTGAGACAGGAAAGCTGCCCGAATTATCCGGAGCTGGACGGACAGGACTACATCGTATTGAACTCCGTATCGAATGTAAACAAGGCTCTCTATCCGTTGGGCAATTACGAACGCATCCACTGCTTTTTTGACAACGACCGTGCAGGCATGGAAGCCCTCCAACAAATCCGCAAGGAATACGGCAGAGACCGATACATCCGTGACGCTTCTCAGACTTACAGCGGATGCAAGGACTTGAACGAACACTTACAGAAACAGGTTGAAAGAAAAAGGCAAGTCCAGTCCGTCAAAGGGGTGAGCAGCCAGCCACCGAAAAAGAAGAATGGCTTTCGGTTATAGCCCACTATAACTACACGCTTCGCTTTCGTAGTTGTGGGCTCTCCCGAGGGGATTAGGGCTTTGCCTAATGACCCACTCAGGGCGTTTCACCCCTGAGAACCCCGAGCAAAGAGTGACCCTCTCTTTGCAATCTCCGCTTATGGGCTACCCCTAAGAACCCCTCTGCGAAAGCGAACAAAATAATAAATTGCAAACAAAGAAAAGAAGCTATGGCAACAAAATCAAGCATACACATCAAGCCTTGCAACATCGCATCAAGCGAGGCGCACAACCGAAGGACTGCCGAATATATGCGTAACATCGGGGAATCCAGAATCTATGTCGTTCCCGAACTCTCCATCGACAACGAACAGTGGATAAATCCCGACTTCGGCACTCCCGAACTGCGAACTCATTATGACAATATCAAGCAAATGGTCAAGGAAAAGACCGGACGTGCCATGCAGGAAAAGGAAAGGGAACGCAAGGGAAAGAATGGAAAAATTATCAAGGTGGCGGGATGTTCACCCATCCGTGAAGGAGTATTGCTCATCAGACCGGATACCACACTGGCTGATGTACGCAAATTCGGTGAAGAGTGTCAAAGACGCTGGGGCATCACTCCGCTACAAATTTTCCTGCACAAAGACGAAGGGCATTGGCTGAACGGTCAGCCGAAAGCGGAAGACAAAGAGAGCTTCCAAGTCGGTAACAGATGGTTCAAACCAAATTATCATGCTCATGTCGTATTCGACTGGATGAACCATGAAACCGGAAAGAGCCGAAAGCTCAATGACGAAGATATGGCAACCATGCAGACCTTGGCTTCCGATATTCTCCTAATGGAACGTGGGCAGTCAAAGGCTGTCACAGGTAAGGAGCATTTGGAGCGAAACGACTTTATCATTGAGAAACAGAAAGCCGAACTGCAACGTATAGAGGAAACCAAGCGACACAAGGAGCAACAGGTAAGCCTTGCCGAGCAGGAACTCAAACAGGTAAAAGCAGAGATACGCACCGACAAACTCAAAAGTGTAGCCACTGATGCAGCCACAGCCATAGCAAGCGGTGTCGGTTCTCTTTTCGGCAGCGGTAAATTGAAAGATTTGGAACAAGCCAATGAGAATTTACGTCATGAAATTGCCAAGCGTGACAAGGGTATTGATGAATTAAAAGCCAAGATGCAACAAATGCAGGAACAGCACGGCAAGCAGATTCGTAACCTACAAGGAATACATAATCAAGAGCTTGAAACCAAAGACAAGGAAATATCACGATTGAACACCATTCTTGAAAAAGCGTTCAACTGGTTTCCATTACTCAAAGAAATGTTGAGAATGGAAAAACTATGCTATACCATCGGATTTACCAAAGATATGGTAAACAGCCTTTTGGCAAAAAAAGAAGCTATCAGATGCAATGGAAAAATCTATTCCGAAGAACATAAACGAAGATTTGAAATCAAGAACGATATTTTCAAGATAGAGAAGAGTTCGGTTGATGAAAACAAATTAGTGCTAACTATAAACAGGCAGCCGATAGGTGAATGGTTCAAAGAGCAATGGGAAAAATTAAGGCATGGTTTGCGACAATCAGCAGAAGAACCAAGAAAAAGTAGAGGATTCAGAATGTAATCTTGATAGTATTTGATTGTACCTCAATAAAATTGCATATCTTTGTAAGCGGATTGAGGCTACTCTTTCCAAGACATATTAGAATTTAGAAGAAGCGTTATGCTTATTTCTTGCGAATGAAAACCTGAGAAACTTTCAAACGTGTACAAGAATAGCATAGTGGTTCTCACGCTATAGCGTGGGCTGCTATTGTTACATCTGTACACAAAGGTTTTCTCAGGACCTTCATTCAAAGAGGTGGCATTACAGTTCCACGCTTCGTGATATTATAAAGTCCTTGTGGCAGCTGGAGGTGTATAATTAAAACAGTTAGTTGATATGAAACAGAATATATGCGTGGTAATATTTTTATTGCTTTCAACCATATGTAAAGCCCAAACATTCATATACCCCCAAAACGATTCTATTCTGACAGAATATAATGATGGAAAATTTTGGGCTTATTTAAACAAAAATGATTTTGTTGTAGGTCTTTCATGCTTTGAGGAAAAAGATGATTATGGAAAATACTATCACTTGGATATTTTTATCAAGAATTTAAGTGAAACCCCAATTGTATTCCAACCTGATAGCGTACACTCTAATCTACTAACAAAAAAAGATGATACTTTAAAACTTGAAGTATATACAAATGAAGAATATCAAAAAAAAATAAAACGCTCACAAGCATGGGCTATGGCATTATATGGAATCTCTGCCGGCATTAATGCAGGAACAGCAGGATATTCAACATCCTATTCTACGTCTTATTCTTCTAATGGTTATGCTTACACTACCATAACCAATCATTATGACGCTAATGCAGCATACCAAGCAAATGTCGCATCTACCAATCAAATGCTTACATTAGGACAAATGATGGATAATGACCGAACTATACGTGAACAAGGATATTTAAAAACCACAACTATTTATCCCGATGAAGCTATTATTGGCTATATGAATATTAAAAGGAAAAAAGGTAAGATTTTGATTGTAAACATTCCCATCGGAGATATATTTATACTTTCAAATGGGATGTAAATAGGAAGAAATAAATACAGTAATAGCTATAC